>VTTJ01000003.1 GCA_008364785.1 Bacillus sp. BGMRC 2118
GATATAATCATCTTCGACCTAAACTTCCGAAAATAAACATGTCTACCATTTTTAAGAACTACACTGGCACCACCCGAAGAGTTACTCTTATTTACGCTTTGGTTTGCGTTTTGCTTTTGGTGCGTTTTCGAAGTGCTTTTTCTTTTTCTTTGGTGGACGGCTGCTTGGTGACTTTTCGTCCTTCGCTCTTCCTCCACCACTGCGGCTATTTTTATTACCGCTTCGGCCATCTGTTGTGCTATCACTTCTTCTGCCTTTTCCACCTCTGTTGCCACCACGCCCAGAATCGTTTCCTCTGCTTTTGATGACAGTTGGACGGTCTTTTCGCTCAGTAGTACGTCTAGTGCCCTTCATCCCTACGATTTCGAAGTCGATGGAGCGTTCGTCTTTGTTGACGTTTGCCACACGAACTGTGATTTCATCACCAATTCGGTAGATGTTACCGGTCCGTTCTCCGATCATCGCGTATGAGCTTTCATCATAGCGATAGTAGTCATTCGTTAAATCACTAACGTGAACTAAGCCTTCAATTGTATTTGGAAGTTCAACGAACAACCCGAAATTCGTAACAGAGCTAATGATTCCATCATATTCCTCACCGATTTTATCTTCCATATATTCAGCTTTCTTCAGCTCATCTGTTTCTCTTTCTGCATCCACTGCTCGTCGTTCCATATTCGAAGAATGGTCAGCAATGTCTGGAAGCAGGTGATCCCACTTTTCCTTCGTCTTCTCATCAAGTTTTCCTTCTATTAAATATGTTCTGATCAAACGATGAACGATTAAGTCCGGATATCGACGAATTGGAGATGTAAAGTGTGTGTAGAACTCTGTTGATAATCCAAAGTGACCTAGACTTTCTGCGTCATAGCGTGCCTGCTTCATGGAACGTAGTAGAACTGTTGATATAACAGGTTCTTCTGGCGTACCTTGTACCGCTTCTAGCACCTGCTGGAGGGCACGCGGATGGATTGAGTTTGCAGATCCTTTTACAACATAACCAAAGTTCGTAATGAACTCGAAGAAACGAGTCAGCTTTTCTTCCTTTGGATCTTCATGGATTCGGTACATGAATGGCACGTTCATCCAATGGAAGTGTTCTGCTACTGTTTCATTTGCTAGAAGCATGAACTCTTCAATTAATCTTTCTCCGATTGAACGTTCACGAAGTACGACATCGTATGGTTTTCCTTCTTCATCAACAAGGACTTTTGATTCTTTAAAATCAAAGTCAATTGCTCCTCGCTCCATTCTTTTGTTTCTCAGTACTTTTTGAAGCTCGCCCATTAATTCAAACATTGGAACAAGATCGCGATATTTTTCACGTATTTCTTCATCTTGGTCCTCTAGAATTGAATTTACGTCTTTATATGTCATTCGTTCAGTTGTTTTAATGACACTTTCAAATATTTCATGACTGACAACTTCACCATTTTGGTCAATAACCATTTCACAGGATAAAGTAAATCGGTCGACTTTCGGATTTAATGAACAAATCCCATTGGAAAGGCGATGTGGAATCATTGGAATAACACGGTCAACTAGGTAGATACTCGTCGCACGATCAGCAGCCTCTACATCAATCGGTGAACCTTCTGTCACATAATGAGTTACATCAGCAATGTGAACACCTAGTTTATAGTGTCCATTGTCTAATTTCGTTACAGTTACCGCATCATCTAAGTCCTTCGCGTCTGCACCATCGATTGTTACAATCACTTGATCGCGAAGGTCACGTCGTTTTCCAATTTCAGAAATCGTATCTGGCACTTCATTCGCCTGCTGGATTGCTTCTGCAGGGAATTCTTGCGGCAGACCATATTTATGAATGACAGATAGAATATCAATCCCCGGATCATTCTTATGACCTAAAATGTGTACGACTTCTCCTTCTGCACTCATGCGCCCTTCCGGATACGTTGTAATCTTCACAACAACCTTATGGCCATCTACCGCACCCTTTGAAGCTCCTTTTGGTACAAAAATGTCATGAGTAATACGCTTGTCATCTACTACCACAAAGCCGAAGCTTCTGCTTTCCTCGTATGTACCAACGACTTCCTTCACACCACGTTCAATAATTCGGACAATCTGTCCTTCTTCTCTCTGACCAGAAGATTGTGGTTGTAAACGTACGAGTACGGTATCACCATGCATTGCATTTTTTAAGTCAGATGGCGGGATAAAGATATCTTGTTTTTCTTTTTCCTCGGTCTGAACAAATGCAAAGCCCTTCGGATGACCAATGACTTTCCCGCGTATTAAGTTCATTTTTTCAGGCAATCCATAACGATTACTTCGGGTTCTCACGATTAGCCCTTGTTCTTCCATTTGTACTAATGCTTTTACAAAATCCTTAAAAGCAGAAGAGTCTTCAATACCAAATGCTTCTTCAAGTTCCTGAATCGTAAGTGGTGTATACGCCTCTTCCTTCATAAAGACAAGCAATTGATTCATATGCTCTTGAATGATATCCATGTTTCACACTCCTTTGTGTTAAGTAATTTCAAATCTATGACCAATCAATACTTTCTAAGAAAGCATGTACATCCTCATGTAGTTGTTCTTTTTCCTTATCAAACGTAATTATATGGCCGGACTCTTCGTACCATTTTATCTTTTTCTCGATCGATTCGATATTCTTGTAGATAATATTTGCACTATCTGTATTAATCATATGATCATGCCTTGCCTGTACAACGAATGTTGGAGCATAAATCATATCCACATTTTCCCGAACTTCCGCAATTAATTGTTGAAGAGCCTTTAATGTTTTCATCGGAGACTGCTTGAATTGCTCCATTTCCTGAAGAATGACTTCTTCTGACTTTTCCTCTTGTCGTTTATATTCGGCAGCATACTCTAAAACACCCTGGTACATGACTTCTTCACTTTTGATATACATTGGTGCACACATTGTTACGATTCCCTTTATTGGTACAGTATAACCCAACCTTAATGAAAAAACTCCGCCGAGCGATAATCCAACGACCGCAATTTTGTCATAGCCTTTTTCTTTCAAGAAATTGTATGCATCCTGTACATCCTGCCACCATTCATCTGGACCATATTTCACTAACTCTTCAGGTGGTACTCCATGTCCCCTGTATTGAGGTCCATAACATGTATAGCCTTGTTTCTCTAAATATCTCGCAAGCATTCGGCAGTCTGCAGAATTGCCTGTAAATCCATGCAAGCATAAAACGGCACGCTCTCCTCCTTCAAAGAAAAACGGCTTTGGTAATACTCTTTTCACGCGTCATGACTCCTTTCTACATGCAGCTTTGTAAGCTTTTTTCATGGTTTTTTTTGTTTAAACAAACGTTTGATTAGATCACTGGTACTCTCTTCTTTACAACAATAGTAATAGATATTAAGTAGTGTGAGCGTAAATGATGTTATGTAATCAAAATAAAAAGGCGTTGGTACTCCAACGCCACGGTGAGTCATTTTTATACGCCGAAATACGCTACGGCAATTGTTAGAACGAAGAACAAAACGGATAGTACAATCGTTAAACGTTGTAACACCGCATCAATTCCACGTGCTTTTTGCTTACCAAATAATTGCTCTGCTCCACCGGAGATCGCACCAGATAAACCAGCACTCTTACCAGATTGAAGAAGTACAACGACAATTAGACCAATCGATACAATAACTAACAAGGTTACGAATAAAGTATGCACGAGATGACACCTCCTAAACGCACTTCACATTATCATAAAGATACCATAAAAACACAAGTTGGACAAGAAACTTTCAAGTAATACGATATATTTTCATAAATATATTACTTTTCAAATAAATGTGATTGATTATGATATACATGATATTACTCATTTTATCCATACTAGGGTTGAGGTGATGTTATGAAAAAATTAACAATACTGGCTCTTTTTATTAGTACACTATTGATCCATACTTCTGTTTTGGCCAATACAAACACGTCAACACTAGATTGTACACGTAAAGTAGAATTGAAAATGAACGAGTTTCAGCTTCAGGTGATGGAGGATGTTTTTGCGAGCTATAACAAAACGTATGATCTATCTCATAGATTAGAAGCAATTTCGTTTCATGACTTAGCCAAGTTTAAACAGCTTCACTCAGAAAATGAACAAGATATTGAATCGTTGACACCATATTTTACAGGCACTTCGATTGGTGAGAAGAGTCTAATTGTAGAAAAAGAGAATCAGGCGACTCTGTTTTACAAAGATCTAGATGGTCATAATCATCGCTTAACACTAAAAAAAGGTGCAAATGGTTGGGAAAAGCTGAATGAAGAAGTGAAAGCTGGAGCCAAAATGGAATACAAGAAGCTAAAGTGTGAAGAAGAGCACCAAATGAAGCAGTTTTTAAATGGGCTATTTAATTGAGCAGAGTGAATTTGGACGACTTTTATGTCTATTTGGACGAGTAATTAATTATTTTGGACGACTTTAGTATTAATTCGGACGAGTCTCCAGGTATTTCGGATAAAATTCCATATACTACCATAAGATAGCGAACTAATATAAAGAAAATTCGAGCGGTGCCAGGCACTTCCCGAATTTTGTCGAAAACCACAAAAAGAGCGTCTCTCTAATGAGACGCTCTTTTTCATATTATTTACGTAGGTTGTAGAATGAGCTTAATCCACCGTAGTGTCCAGTGAAGCCTAGCTCGTCTTCAATACGTAGTAATTGGTTGTATTTCGCTACACGATCTGTACGAGATGGTGCACCTGTTTTGATTTGACCAGCGTTTGTTGCAACTGCGATGTCTGCAATTGTGCTGTCTTCTGTTTCACCAGAGCGGTGAGAGATAACAGCTGTGTAACCTGCACGCTTTGCCATTTCAATTGCTTCGAATGTTTCAGTTAATGTACCGATTTGGTTTACTTTAATTAAGATTGAGTTACTTACACCTTTTTCGATACCTTCTGAAAGCTTAGAAGTGTTTGTTACGAATAGGTCGTCACCAACTAATTGAACTTTGTCGCCAAGGCGTTCCGTTAATAGTTTGTGTCCTTCCCAGTCATTTTCATCTAATCCATCTTCAATGGAGATGATAGGGTATTTTGCAACAAGTTGCTCATAGAAGTCGACCATTTCAGCAGATGTCTTTACAACACCTTCACCACTTAAGTGGTACTTGCCATCTTCTTTGCTGTATAGCTCAGATGCTGCTACGTCCATTGCTAGGCGTACTTCTTCACCTGGCTTGTAACCAGCGCGCTCGATTGCTTCGATGATTGTTTGAAGAGCTTCTTCATTTGAACCTAGGTTTGGTGCAAATCCACCTTCGTCACCAACAGCTGTATTGTGGCCTTTTTCTTTTAGTACATCCTTTAAGCTATGGAATATTTCAGCACCTGTGCGCAGGGCTTCCTTGAAGCTTTCTGCACCAACTGGCATAACCATGAATTCTTGAATGTCTACAGAGTTATCAGCATGAGCTCCACCGTTAATGATGTTCATCATTGGAACTGGTAGAGTTTTTGCGTTGAATCCACCAAGATATTTGTAAAGTGGTAGATCTAAGTAGTCAGCAGCTGCACGAGCAGCAGCCATGGATACACCTAGAATTGCGTTTGCTCCAAGTTTACCTTTGTTTTCTGTACCATCAAGTTCAATTAACACTTGGTCAATGGCAACTTGATCCGTAACGTCCATTCCAACCACTGCTTCAGCGATTAAGTCGTTAACGTTTGAAACTGCTTTTTCTACACCTTTACCAAGGTAACGGCTCTTGTCTCCATCACGAAGTTCAACTGCTTCGTATTCACCAGTTGAAGCACCACTTGGAACTAAAGCACGACCCATTGCACCTGATTCAGTATATACCTCTACTTCAATTGTTGGGTTACCACGAGAATCTAATACTTCACGAGCATAAACATCAATAATAAATGGCATAATTGTGATCTCCTTTATAAGTAAATTATTTGATTAAGGCTGTTTTCGTATAGATTGTTGTTTCTAGTAAAAATCCCAAAAGCCGGATTTTTACCTTAGAAATTAGATACTACTTTACATAAAGAGAGTTGCTCTTTTCTAATCCAGCCTCTTCAAAAACTGGTTGTATATCCGAAATCATTGTACTAAAAGTAGCAAAGTTTTAGAAAAGAGCCTTGATTAATGAAATTCCTGTCATTTCTTTTGGTTTTTCTACAGAAAGCAAATCAAGTACAGTTGGTGCCAAGTCTCCAAGCTTTCCATCTTCACGAAGCTCTACATCCTTCTTCGTAACGATAACAGGTACAGGATTTGTTGTATGAGCTGTCATCGGATTTCCTTCTAGTGTGATAACTTCATCAGCATTACCGTGATCAGCGGTAATAATGGCAACGCCACCTTTCGCAATGATGCTATCCACAATCTTTCCTAAACACTCATCCACTGTTTCTACTGCCTTAATTGTTGGCTCTAGCATGCCAGAGTGACCAACCATGTCAGGATTTGCAAAGTTTAAAATAATGACATCATGCTTATCTTGATCGATCTCACTTAGTAGTGCATCTGTTACTTCATACGCACTCATTTCAGGTTGTAAATCATATGTAGCAACCTTTGGTGAGTTAATTAAAATTCGTTCTTCACCAGGGAATTGCTGCTCACGTCCTCCACTAAAGAAGAATGTTACATGTGGATACTTTTCCGTTTCAGCAATTCGAAGCTGCTTCAATCCATTTTGTGCAAGCACTTCACCGAGTGTATTATCAAGGTTCGTTGGCTTAAATGCCACATAACCGTCTACCGTCTCACTAAAGTGAGTCAAACACACAAAGTGTAGATTTTTCGGATGCTGCTCACCGCGGTCAAAAGAACGAAAATCTTCGTTTGTGAACGTATTCGATATTTGTATCGCACGGTCTGGACGGAAGTTATAGAAAATTACCGCATCGTCATCTTTTAGTGTTTGAATCGGTGTACCGTCTTCCTTCGTAATCACAGAAGGTAAAACGAACTCGTCATAAATTCCGTTTTGATAAGAATCTTCAACACATTCCATAGGAGTACGATACGTTGGTCCTTCTCCATAAACCATTGCACGATAGGACTTTTCAACACGTTCCCAGCGTTTGTCACGGTCCATTGAGTAGTATCGACCAGAAAGAGTCGCAATCTCACCGACACCGATCTCTTCTATTTTTTGCTGCAAATCTTGTATATATGACTTGGCAGTTTGTGGACCAACATCACGTCCATCTAAGAAACCGTGAATAAACACATTTTCCACACCTTCTGACTTTGCCAGCTTCAACAAAGCATATAGATGTTGAATATGGGAGTGAATTCCACCATCAGATAATAAACCAAAAAGGTGAAGATTCGTTCCCTTTTTCTTCACGTGGTTCATTGCCTCTATGAAAGTTTCGTTCTTTTCAAACTCACCTTCACGAATCGCCACATTCACACGAGTTAAGCTTTGGTAAACGATACGTCCAGCACCGATGTTTAAGTGACCCACTTCAGAGTTACCCATTTGTCCTTGCGGTAACCCGACAGCTTCTCCACTTGCAATAAGCGTTTGGTGTGGATACTCATTCCAAAAGCGGTCAAAGTTAGGCTTCTTTGCCTGAACAACTGCATTTCCTTTTTGTTCATCACGCAGGGCAAAGCCATCTAAAATAATTAACGCAACAGGCTTTTTCGTCATTCGCTAGCAGCCTCCAGCAGCTGTAAGTAAGAAGACGCTTCAAGGCTTGCGCCACCTACTAATGCACCGTCAATATCAGATTGTGATAAAAGCTCTTTAATATTAGAAGGCTTAACGCTTCCGCCGTATTGAATGCGAACTTCATCTGCAGCTTCAGTCGAGAACTGCGAAGCAATGGTTTGGCGAATGTACGTACATACTTCATTTGCTTCTTCAGAAGTAGCCGTCTTCCCGGTTCCAATTGCCCAAATTGGTTCATAAGCGATTACACTTTGCTTTACTTGGTCCTCAGTGAAAACAGCTAAAGCCTTTTTCACTTGATCTCCAACAATCGCATTTGTTTCTCCAGCTTCACGTTGTTCTAATGTTTCTCCGCAGCAGATAATTGGGGTTAAGCCGTGCTTGAAAGCAGCTAGCGCTTTTTTGTTTACACCTTCGTCCGTTTCAGCAAACATTTCACGTCGCTCAGAGTGACCGATAATTACATACTGTACTCCTAGGTCAGCTAAAGCAACAGGACTGATTTCTCCTGTAAATGCTCCACTATCTTCAAAGTGCATGTTTTGGGCACCGATTTTAACAGCTGTTCCCTTTGTATCATTTACTAGAGTTTCTAAAAATAACGCAGGAGCACAAACTACTGATTCAATCTTTTCTTCAGATGGTACGTGACTCTTTACTTCTTCAATAAATCCTTTTGCTTCGGAAAGTACTTTGTGCATTTTCCAGTTGCCTGCAATAATTGGTTTACGCATATGACACCTTCCCTTGTACTTATTTATCGTTTAATACTTGAACTCCCGGTAATACTTTACCTTCCATAAACTCTAGTGAAGCACCGCCACCTGTTGAGATATGGTCCATTTGATCAGCTACGCCAAACTTTTCAACTGCTGCAGCGGAGTCTCCCCCACCAATTACGGTATATGTATCTTTTGCATCAGCTAACGCCTGTCCGACAGCCTTTGTACCATTTGCAAATGATTCTAATTCAAAGACTCCCATCGGCCCGTTCCAAATTACAAGTTTGGAGCTTAGAATTACATCACGGTAGGTTTCACTCGTTTTTGGTCCAATGTCCAGTCCTTCCCAATCGCTAGGAATAGAGTCGATATCTACTACCTTTGTATTGGCATCGTTTGAGAATTCATCTGCCACAATTGCATCAACCGGCATATAAAATTTAACACCTTTCTCCTTCGCCTTTTCAATAAAGCTGCGAGCAAGGTCAATCTTGTCTTCTTCTAGCAGTGACTTTCCAACTTCGTGGCCTAATGCTTTTACGAACGTGTAAGCTAAGCCACCACCAATTATTAAGTTATCTACTTTTTCCAGGAGGTTTTCAATTACACCGATTTTATCTTTTACCTTTGCACCACCAATAATGGCTGTGAATGGACGTTCTGGATTTGATAAAGCTTTCCCTAGTACCTCAAGCTCTTTTTCCATTAAGAAGCCTGCAACCGCTGGAATATGCTGAGCGATACCTGCTGTAGAGGCATGCGCACGGTGTGCTGCACCAAATGCATCATTCACATACACATCAGCAAGTTTTGCAAATTCCTTTGAAAGCTCTGCATCGTTCTTCTCCTCACCTGGATAAAAACGAACATTTTCAAGTAATAGCACGTCACCTTCATTTAGCTTAGAAATACCTAGTTCTGCTTCTTCTCCGTATGCTTCATCCACCTTTGAAACAGGCTTTCCTAATAGATCACTAAGACGTTTGGCAACTGAATCTAAACGCAGCTCTTCAACAACCGCCCCTTTTGGACGACCAAGGTGGGAAGCGAGTATCACTTTTGCCCCTTGCTCTGATAAATACTGAATGGTTGGCAGTGCAGCACGAATTCTCGTGTCATCTGTCACTTCTCCATCCTGCATCGGAACATTAAAATCTACACGACAAAATACTCTTTTCCCTTTCACATCCACATCACGAACTGACTTCTTGTTCATTACACAGGACCCTCCTTTAGTAAATAAGAGAATAATTCATAGTTTGGTAAGAACCTTCCCTTTTTATCCCCCAAGCTTGGTGTAGGTTTATACTATGTAAATCTCGAGCAGAGAGATAATACGGTACTAACATCTAGAAGGGGAGTAGGTTTTAGCCCATCTCCCCAAATCTTTCCATTCATTATTATAGACGTTAGACGCCGGTTTATCTACTACTTATAGTCCTTGTTTTACAATATACTCTGCTAAATCGATCACACGGTGAGAGTAACCAGATTCGTTGTCATACCAAGATATAACTTTCACTAAGTTACCTTCTAATACCATTGTAGATAATGCATCAATTGTTGAAGAGTGTGGATCTCCATTGTAGTCACTTGATACTAATGGCTCTTCACTGTATTGAAGAATCCCTTTTAAGTTTCCTTCTGCTGCTTCTTTTAAAGCTCCATTAATTTCTTCAGCTGTTACGTCTTTTTCAAGCTCTACAACTAAGTCAACTAACGATACGTTTGGAGTTGGTACACGCATTGCCATACCATTTAACTTACCTTTAAGTTCTGGTAATACTAGTGAAACTGCTTTCGCTGCACCAGTTGATGTAGGAATGATGTTTTCTGCTGCTGCACGAGCACGGCGCAGGTCTTTATGTGGTAAGTCTAGAATTTGTTGGTCATTTGTGTATGAGTGAACAGTTGTCATCATACCTTTTTTGATTCCGAAGTTATCGTTAATTACTTTCGCAAATGGTGCTAAGCAGTTTGTTGTACAAGATGCGTTTGAGATTACGTGATGATTTGCTGCATCATACTTATCTTCATTAACACCCATAACTACTGTAATATCTTCGTTTGATGCAGGTGCAGAGATAATTACTTTTTTCGCTCCAGCTTCAAGGTGCTTCGCAGCATCTTCACGCTTTGTGAAACGACCTGTTGATTCAACAACGATATCAACACCAAGATTTCCCCAACCTAATTGTGCTGGGTCACGTTCTGCTAGTACTTTAATTTCTTTACCGTTAACGATTAGTGAATTTTCACCAACTGTTACTTCTGCATTTAATACACCGTGAACTGTGTCATATTTTAATAGGTGAGCTAATGTGTGAGCATCTGTTAAGTCATTAACTGCTACCACTTCTACGTTTGCATTATTTAAAGCTGCACGAAATACATTACGTCCAATACGTCCAAAACCATTAATCCCAATTTTCACTGTCATACTAGTTCCTCCTTAAAGTCAATACATCATTTATTCGTAAGGGATTCACCCTTAACTAACTGTTTTGCGGCACCTTCATCGGTGATTAAAATTGTATCCTGACCATTTTTCAAAAAAGCCTGTATTGCCTTAGCTTTAGACGCACCACCAGCAACAGCAATTACACATTTAGCATTCTTTAAATCGTCGAGTTGTATCCCTATTGTTTTAACTTTATGTACAACTTCTCCGTTTGAATTAAAGTAATACCCAAATGCTTCCGCAACTGCTTCTCCTTCTAGAATTTTTTTGAAATTTTCCGGAGCCGTTCGACGCCGTTCAGCCATTGTTTTAGCATCTCCAATACCATGAACAACAATACTTGCAGACTTAATCTGGTTCAGCACTTCACTCACTGCCGGTTCGGCAATGATTGATTGGTAGGCTTCCTCTCCAATCTGATCTGGAACATAAAGTAAACGATATGTTCCTAATGCCTTTTCAGCCATTTTTGCACAAATGGTGTTTGCTTGATTTTCCATTTTTTCATCAAGTCCACCACGTGCAGGGACGAAAACAACATTTTTCAGTTTTATACTTGGCGTTATTGTTTCAGCAACGGCTGCTATTGTTGTGCCACCCGTTACGGCAACAATGGAACCTTCTTCCATATAATTCATTAAGCAACCAGCAGCTGCTCTTCCCATTTCCTGTTTAGCAAATGGTGAGGTATCACTGTCACCTGGAACGACGATGACATTCTTAATGTTTAATTCTTTCTGCAATTTCTCCTCTAATACACGTAAACCAGAAGCTTCCTTCATCATTTCCTCTAATTCAATCAGGACTTGATATCCGTCATCCGTTAAACTCATTCCAGCAGAATTCATTGCAATCAGATCTTGGTCCTTAAGAAAGTCAACTTCACTTCTTAATACTCGCTCCGTTAAGTCCAAAGCTACCGAAAGTGACCGTCTACCAATTGGTTCATTCAGCCTAATATACTGAAGGATTCGATAACGCTTTTGCATAATGGCAAGCAAATCAGGTAATAATTTTTTTTGAATATCTAGTAGAGTCTTCATCTTCAACTCCTTTTGAGGTGATTATTGAAACGGGACTTTAATTGTCCCTGTAAGACTTATTATGTCCCACCTACTCCAAAAAAAATTTACCCCTCTTACAAATTCATTGTAACAGGAATAAATTGCTTATTCAACTCATGAAACGCCTGTTTTTTCAAGTAAACGCTTTCTTATCAAACTTTTATCTAAAATGCCATAAGATATAACTTCTTCATCTATCTCAACTACTGGGATCATGACCTGATACAGCTCTAACAGTGTGTCATCTTGATAAATATCGAATTCTACTAATTCAATGGGAAATTCATTTTGTAGTTCGTATAGTAGTTCGTATATAAGAGCTTTTCCCTTTTCACAAAGTGGACAATCTGTTTTCGTATAGAAGTTTAGTTTTATTGGATTCATTTTTATTCTCCTACGTAAATTTTCTTGAAGAGGATGGGGGGATTCTTAAATGCTCTCGATACTTAGCAACTGTTCTCCTTGATACCTTAAGCTTATGTTCAGCTTCTAACCGGACTGAGATTTTCTGATCAGATAGCGGCTTTTTCTTTTCCTCACTTGAAATCATTTGTTTCATTAATTCCTTCACTCTGACAGACGATATGTCCTTATTATAAGTAGATTTTATTTTTGAATGGAAGAAGTACTTCAGTTCAAAGGTACCTGAATGAGTTTGTACATATTTCCCTTTAACCGTACGGCTGATTGTGGACTCGTGTAGTTCTACATCTTCTGCAATTTCCCTTAATGTTAAAGGCTTTAAAAAGGCAACTCCATATTGAAAGAATTCCTTTTGACGAAGCAGTATTGCCTGTGTCACGAGCACCATCGTTCTTTTTCGTTGTTCAATAGAGTTATATATGGTTTTTGCTTCATTATATTTTTCTTTTAAATAATTCAATGATTGCTCGTCATCGATTTCCTGTTTCATTAGTAAGTAGTCTTCATCAATCGAAAACGTAATATATGCCCTGTCATTAACAGATACCTTATAACCATTTTCCTCTTCTTTAATGAAGACATCCGGAACGATATATGGAATGTCTGTCTTTTGAAATTCAGCAGCTGGTCTTGGGTTTAATGTTTGAAGCAACTGAAATACGTGCCCAATTTCTTCAAGTGATATCATAAGTTCCTTGCCTATTTTTTCCCACTTTTTTTCCACTAATGGAATAAAGTAATGTTCTACAAGTTTGTGGGCAATGATATGTGTAGGGTACTTCCTTTTCAATTGGATGAATAAAGATTGCTGTAGGCCATGTGCCCCTATTCCAGCAGGCTCTATCTTCATTTGTATATAATTTAGTGCTTCAAGCAATTCTGCTTCCCGATATCCCGACTGCTTGCTCAATTCAGCAACACTTTCACGGATATATCCATCCTCATCCATTGAATTCACTAAATAAAGAATTGGGTTTCTTACTGTTTCTTTTAGATTTTGGACTTCAAGTTGAGACAAGACATATTGACTTAATGAGGGTTGATCATGTGAGGCAAGTTCCTTCTCATAGTTCTTACTCGCACTTTTATAAGCAGTATCTTTCACCTTTACAAAAGGATTTCTTAGTGATAAATCTGTGATAAATTGCGAGAGCTCATAGGAAGAATACTGCAATAACGTAATGGACTGCCGAAGCTCATTCGTTAACGCCAGTTTTGTGACTTGTTGCTGCACGAGACCTGTTTTCATATGTATCACCTCTTTACCCATTTTACATGAAAAGATCGTTTTCATATATGACTAGAATTTGTAAGTCTCTTTTTATGTATAGTAGTAACTAGATACTAAGGTAAAAATCAGGCTTCCTGAGATTTTTACGAGAAAGCTACCAACTATACGAAAACAGCCATTTGAAAAGAAAGGAGTTACTACTATGACAGATGTATTTTCAGTAGAGTATTTTGTTGAAAACTTAAGAAAACATGTGGAATTGAACGGAGAGTTTAATGACAGAGTAGATGCAATGAATAGCTATTATCGATCCATTGTGTCTACGTTAGTCACAGAGAAACTAACGGCAACATCTGAGACCCTTCATCGTATTCGTAATTTAGATGAAGCCTATACGATCATAAAATCACAAGAATTTTAACACGAGCCTGCCTCTATGCTTTATAATGGTAGTAGAAAAACAAGCTGGAGGTTATGTATGCTACGCACCCCTGTTGGCCGATTGCGTGTAATCGGATTTATTGAAGGAATGTCTTATTTATTCTTACTTTTCATTGCTATGCCGTTAAAATATTGGGCAAACATTCCCGTTGCCGTTTCTGTGACCGGAATGCTGCACGGAGTCTTTTTCGTGTTGTTTTTATTCGCACTTGCACACGTCTTTTTTGCACACCGGAAATCATTCTGGTTTGGATTAGGCGGAGTGATTGCTTCATTCATTCCGTTTGGAACGTTTGTTTTAGACAGAAAATTAAAGAAAATGAACTAACGATTCTCTATCTATGAGAATCGTTTTTACTAGGGAGAGGATTTCGTATGAAGCAATGGACGAGAGATACTGAGATTAACGCACCAATTGAACAGGTATGGAAGCTTTTTGATGGGTCACTGGAAGATATGCAAAAAATTATGCCACAAGTCATTGAAAATAAACTGGTAACCGAAACAGAAGACAAGGTTGGTTCTGTTTATTTACAAACGTACCAGGAAAGAAATCGCACACAGACCTATGAAGTGAAAACACTAGCATACACGAATACACCAGACCATAAGATTGTAAAGGTCGGCTTCACGATTGCCAATATGTTTGAAATCACTGCAGAATACGAGCTTAAGAAGATTGAGGAAAACAAAACATTTTTTCAATATACAACATCGAATAGACCATTAAAGTGGTTTGTACATATTTTCTTATTACTAGCTAGTGAGAAGATTGTTGTCCAATTTGTTGATCGAGTGAAAAGAGTAGCTGAAGAACAAAATAGTTGATGAATACTCCCGCTTTAGGCGGGATTTTTTTCTATCTTTAATTTTGAACGTTATGTACAATAATAGGTAAAAAGACATAGCCAGGGGAATTTTTAAATGAAAAATGCACTGTTCCTTCCACTACTATTCGTAAACTTCTTGTTCGGTAGTACAAGCGTTCACTCAGAGTCAATCAGTCAGCATACTACAAAATTTGACTATACAGATGAGCTGTTGCCCTTTCACCATTCCAGACCACGAAAAGCAGAAATTACACATACTGTCATCCACTTTATTAGTGATGCCTCTAGAAACCCTGCTAACCCTTTTAATTTTGAAGGCATTCATTCGGTTTATAAGGAGTACGGTGTATCAGCACACTATATGATAGATCGAGATGGTACGATCTACCGACTCGTGCCAGAAAACCGGGTAGCTTATCATGCCGGAAAAGGGTATGCTCATGGCTTCCCCAGGTATAAAGACAACTTAAATGAAGTCTCAATCGGTATTGAACTCATGGCAGTTGGCACCGAAATGGAAATGGAAGCACTCCTTTCAAAAGGAACATACTCTCGCATCCATGCTTCAGCTGTCGGTTACACAGATGCACAATATGTATCACTGAACGCAATTTTAGCTAGTCTGTACGACAAATATCCTACTTTGATTCGAAACAGATGGCATGTGATTGGGCATGATGAGTATGCTCCAGGGAGGAAGACAGATCCTGGCAGCTTGTTTGATTGGGGACGGATTGGGTATTAAAAGTGTGAAGGCTGCAATAGAAAAGGTTGTTTTCGTGTAGATTGTTACTTTTCGTAAAAATCCCAAAAACCGGATTTTCACCTTAGTAGCTATATACTTCTTTTCTAATCCAACCTCGCTTCTAACACTAATTGTACACACAGAATAAGTGTACAATTACAACAAAGATTTTTTTGAATAGACATAAAAAAAGACAAGGTTTCTTTCACCTTGTCTTTTTTATGTACGCGCCCGGAGGGATTCGAACCCCCGGCAGACGTGGTACCGGAAACCACCGCTCTATCCGACTGAGCTACGGGCGCACGTTTGAACATAACATAATGATTATACGTTACTTTGGATGGTTTATCAAATGAAAATAAATAGCTTTACACATACGCAAGTTTAGCTGTAATTTTGCAGGCGACATAAACTGTAAACTCATATAAGATTTATTTCAAACCGCCACAAAGTCAAAGCAGATCAATTCTTTCATAAATTGATCTGCTTTCATATTTCACCTACTTATTAGTTCGCAACCTTATATTTTGTTTCTTCCTTCTCCCTTTCTGGCCAGCTTTCTACACCCTTTAACCCTTCGATGTCATCCGCATAGAATACTGGATTTACCCCCATTTTTCTTTGAGCCATATAGTTATCTAGTGCTTTAAATGCATACTTTCCTAATAATCCAATGGCTACAAGATTTGTTAGCGCCATTACAGCCATCGCTAAATCAGCAAAATCCCATACAATTTGTAAACTTGCTACTGAGCCGAACATGACCATTCCTAGTGCGACAACACGGTAAATGAATAGTGCCATCTTACTTTTGTTCACAAACTCAATATTTGCCTCTCCATAGTAGTAGCTTCCGATTATAGAACTGAAGGCAAACATGAATATCGCAATGGCTACAAATATACTTGCCCAACCACCAAAGTGTTCTGCCATTGAAGCCTGTGTTAACTCGATACCTTGTAATCCTGTTTTATAAGCGTCTGACAGTAAGATGATGAAGGCAGTTGCCGTGCAAACAACTAATGTATCAAAAAATACACCAAGTGCTTGTACGAATCCTTGCTTAACTGGATGAGAAACTTCAGCTGTTGCTGCTGCGTTTGGAGCACTTCCCATTCCTGCTTCGTTCGAAAATAGCCCTCTCTTTACTCCCATCATGATTGCTGCACCAATTCCTCCACCTACAACCTGCTCAAAGCCGAATGCACTTTTTACAATTAATACGAACACTGCAGGAACTGCTGAGAAGTTAGTTACAACCACCACTAGGGCTAAAAGAATATAAAATCCTGCCATAATCGGAACAATGATTGCTGAGAATTTTGCAATACGCTGCACGCCACCGAAGATGATAACAGCTGTTAGTGCAACTAGCACTCCACCGATAAGTGCTTCACTAATATGAAACGAATTTGAGAATGCAGAAGCAATTGTGTTACTTTGAACCGCGTTAAATGTTAATCCAAATGAAGCAATAATACCGAATGCAAACAGAGTGCTTAACCATTTTGCGCCTAGTTGCTTACGCATGTAATATGCTGGTCCACCTTTATATCCTTCCTTATCCTTCACCTTATAGATTTGAGCTAACGTGCTTTCAACAAATGCACTTGCTCCACCTAAAATGGCCACGATCCACATCCAAAATACTGCACCTGGACCTCCTACGGCAATGGCCATCGCCACACCTGCAACGTTACCTGTTCCAATTCTTGTTGCTGCCCCAATGAAAAATGCTTGTAAGGAGGATATTGATTTTTTATTGGATGGAGTATCATTTTTATCTTTTAAGACTCTAAACATCTCACCAAGCTGTACGAGCTGGACAAATCTCATACGAATTGTAAAATACAATCCCAATCCTAGTAATAAACCTATTAATATATAAGACCAAAGAACATTATTTGCATAACCAATTACCTGCTGTATGAACTCCATTTGTATTCCTCCTGTTGTCGAAAAATGTAGTATTTTGATTGATTTATATGAATTATCTAAAAATTATGCATAAACGTCAACGGTAATAAATAACAATCAACATGATTTCATACTCCTCCTATATTAAATTATGATTTATCGATTTAAACATCTAGAAAATTGGGTATGATGAATATGGGATGAAAGGTATGTTACTTCTCTAATCTGAATATCTATAAATCAAAGAGGTTTCGTTTGACCTTCATTGACCTTTAGTTGTATGATAGGTACATAAAATGAACTCATCTATCAAAGGAGGAATCATGGATGAACTTAATTCCAACAGTTATTGAACAAACAAATCGTGGTGAAAGAGCGTACGATATTTATTCTCGTCTTTTAAAAGACAGAATTATCATGTTAGGGTCTGCTATTGATGATAATGTAGCAAATTCCATCGTTTCTCAGCTTCTTTTCTTAGCTGCAGAAGATCCTGATAAGGATATTTCCCTATACATTAATTCACCTGGTGGGTCAATTACAGCAGGTATGGCAATTTATGACACGATGCAATTCATTAAGCCAAAAGTGTCTACAATTTGTATCGGTATGGCAGCATCAATGGGTGCATTCTTACTTGCAGCTGGTGAAAAAGGAAAGCGTTTCTGCTTACCAAATGCTGAAGTAATGATTCACCAACCACTTGGCGGGGCACAAGGTCAAGCAACTGAAATTGAAATTGCTGCAAAGCGTATTTTATTCCTACGTTCTAAGCTAAATGAAATTTTAGCTGAGCGTACAGGTCAACCGATTGAAGTAATCGAAAAGGATACTGAGCGCGATAACTTCATGACAGCTGAAAAGGCGTTAGAATACGGATTAATTGATCAAATTATGACGAACGCACCTAAATAAGTAGGAAAAGAGTGAGGACAGGGTCCTCACTCTTTTTTGTTTGGTCGTGTTAAAAAGCCACTTGAGCATTGATGGGCATGTTTATGTGGCGATATCGGGGTTTTATGAGCCTTGATAGAGAAAATATGAGCCGCTATCATACTTTCATGAGCCTTAATGAGCATTTTATGAGTCTTTACCCATATTATTCCAACCACACACATAAAAAAGACAGCTTCTTCAAGCTGTCTCACTCATTTCTTACATATCCTGCCCAACAAACTTTGCTAATGCTTCAATCGCTTCTGTTTCGTCAGAGCCTTCTGCAGATAATGTTACTTCTGTACCTGAGCTAACGGCTAAGCTCATTAATCCCATAATACTTTTCGCATTTACTTTCTTCTCGTCTTTCTCTAAGAAGATTTCTGATGAAAAGCGGTTTGCTTCTTGAACAAACATTGCGGCTGGCCTTGCTTGCAAGCCTGATTTTAACTGTACGACTATTTTCTTTTCCACCATACGTTTCGTTCCTCCTATTTTATACTTTCTCCTGCTCGTAATTTATCTGCAATTTCATCTATTTTACGAAGTCGGTGATTAATCCCCGATTTACTGATGACCCCGCCAGTTACCATTTCCCCTAGTTCCTTTAGCGTCACGTCTTGATAATTAACACGAAGCTGGGCGATTTCCCTCAATTTATCCGGTAAAATTTGCAAGCCTACTGTACGATCAATAAACTTGATGTTTTCAACTTGTCGAATAGCTGCACCGATCGTTTTATTCAGGTTAGCGGTTTCGCAATTTACTAAGCGATTCACCGAGTTTCTCATGTCACGGACAATTCGTACATCCTCAAAACGTAGTAATGCCTGATGTGCACCGATAATGTTGAGGAACTCCGTAATTTTTTCTGCCTCTTTTAAATACGTAATATACCCTTTTTTTCTTTCTAACGTCTTACTGTTCAGCCCAAAATCATTCATTAGTTCACATAGTGCATCATTGTGCTCTTTATATAAAGAAAAAATTTCGAGGTGATAAGAAGATGTTTCTGGGTTGTTAACTGAGCCACCTGCTAAAAATGCACCACGCAGGTATGAACGCTTACAGCACTTTTTCTTTACTAGAGTAGGAGCAATCTCACGAATAAAATCAAATCCATTTTGCAGAATATGAAGATCTTCTAATATCATTCTTGCTTCCTTAGATAAGCGGACAATATAGACATTGTTTTTCTTTAGTCTCATTTTCTTACGGACTAGCAGCTCGACTGGTACGTCATAGCTTTTTTTCAAAAGTGTGTAGATGCGCCTAGCGATGGCTGCATTTTCTGTTTGTATATCTAGAGAGAGCTGTCTGTTGGAGAAAGACACGGACCCATTCATTCTAATTAGAGCAGCTAATTCTGACTTTCCACAACAATCCTTCACTTGAAGGTTTGTCAGTTCCTTTTTTGTTTCTGATGCGAATGACAATTCACACGCCCCCTAACCGATGAACCAATGTACCACACTGTAAACAATCGTTTATGTAGTAGTACGCTTCCATTCTTTAAATTCTTCATAGTCTTTTAAAATTTGATACAACAGTGAAGCCACTTTATTAGTATCATGGCGAATGACGTCTCCATTGTATTGAATTATTTTATCATGAATAATCTCTAAACCTAAAGCAGTAAGTTTGTTAATGTCATAAATAACGGGTTTTGCTTGTTCTTTTGCGTACTTTTCCTGTACATCAAGAGGAACTTCCTCGTCATTTACTAAAATGGTATCAATAAATGAACTTCCCATATGACGATATAGTGCTTCTACATGCTCACTTGCTGTATAGTTTAACGTTTCACCAGCCTGTGTCATGACATTACAAATGTATACTTTTCTGCCTTTCGCCTTCACAATTTCTTCCCCAATTTTCGGTACGAGCAGGTTCGGCAATATACTAGTATATAAGCTTCCTGGTCCAATGATGATTAAGTCCGCACGTCTAATTTCTCTGATTGTTTCAGCGAGTGGTTCTATTCTTTCAGGAGTTAGAAATACACGTTTAATTTTACTACCATGATAAGGAATTTTGGACTCTCCGGAAACAATGGTACCATCCTCCATTTCTGCATGAAGGACAACACTTCGGTTGGCAGCAGGAAGTACTTTTCCTTTCACATTTAGTACCTTGCTCATTTCACGAATGGCATGCATGAAGTCACCTGTAATGTCAGTCAGGGCAGCTAATAGCAGGTTGCCTAATGCATGACCGGATAGCCCATCTCCTGTTGTAAATCGGTGCTGAAACAGCTCGACAACAAGAGGTTCTACATCAGATAGTGCTGCTAACACATTACGAATATCACCAGGAGGAGGAATATCTAGTTCATCGCGAAGGCGGCCTGAGCTTCCTCCATCATCAGCAACTGTTACAATTGCTGATAAGTGGACAGGATATTCCTTTAGTCCACGAAGTAAAACTGGTAGTCCGGTCCCACCTCCGATGATGACAATACGAGGTAATTTAGAATTGATCATCAGCGGTGTTCCTTTCTCCTTTCGATATCACGGTGAGTAATATGTGTTTTATAATCTTCTGCGAAATAGTTTCCAATTTTCTCTGTAAGAGCTACTGACCGGTGCTGCCCACCTGTACAACCAATCGCAATAACGAGCTGACTTTTTCCTTCTCTTTTATAATGTGGAAGCATGAAGGTTAACAAATCTAGTACCTTTTCGAGGAATTTGTTCGTTTCGTTCCATTTCAATACATAAGTTGATACTTCTTCATCTAATCCAGTTTGTGGTCTCATATGTTCAATATAGTGAGGATTTGGTAAGAAGCGCACGTCGAACACTAAATCAGCATCAATAGGAATTCCATATTTAAATCCAAACGATAACACATTCACAGTAAACACTTGTTTACTATGTGCCGCAAATTGTGAGATGATTTTTTCTCGTAATTCACGTGGTTTTAAATCTGACGTATCAAAAATATTTTGGGCACGTCCCTTTAGTTCTTCCAGCAGTTCTCGTTCTAACCCAATTCCTTGGAGAGGTGAACTGTTCGGAGCAAGTGGATGAGAACGCCTTGTTTCTTTGTACCTTGTTACGAGCGCAGCATCCTTTGCATCCAAAAATAAGATTTGCGGTGTAATCCATGATTTTTCCGAGATATCATCAAGTGCTGCAAGCAGACTTTCAAAGAATTCACGGCCTCGCAAGTCCATCACGAGTGCCACTTTGTTCATTTTACTGCCTGATTCCTTCATTAACTCCAGGAATTTAGGAAGCAATGTTGGTGGAAGGTTATCCACACAAAAGTACCCTAAATCCTCAAAGCTTTGGATAGCAACCGTTTTTCCGGCACCAGACATCCCTGTAATAATAACCATTTGTACATCTTGTACAGACCCCGTACTCATAAACTTTTGCCTCCCCATAATATGTATTAACTTGGATCTAAACGATACGATAGTAATTCGAAATCGGGTGTATAGGTAAACGTTCCATATATAATTCCAGACGCTCTAGAAACAAAATCTATGATGTGATAATCTCCTGGTGCCATTGGGAGTGATGCCACTTCCTCAAGCTTGTGCCAGGCAATTTTCCCTTCCTCTGATTCATCTACATTTTCACCATGGTAATCGGTTGCAAGAAAGGTGAACATCATCCATTCTGATGTTGTCTGACCATCCTCTTGAATGATAATCGTAAAGATCCCTTTTAATGTTGGATCCTTAAGAAAAATCCCTGTTTCTTCTCTAAATTCCCGCACAACTGTATCTCTAACTGATTCACCTGGCTCCATTTTCCCACCCGGTGCTACCCACCAGCCGCGTCGTGGTTTTTGTAATAACAATACTTCATTATCTTTTAACAAAACACAGTTTGTTACTCGTTGCACTCATCTCACCTCACAATGCATTTTCTCCGCATAGATTGTTATATTCATTATACTATTATTCATTTGCTTCAACAATGAACGGAATGTGTTGTTTTAGGAAGGCTATTATGCCTAAAGTATGTTTTCAAAGTTTTACGTAAAATCTCTGGAAGCCGGATTTTTCACCTTAGTATCTATGTACTTCTATACATAAAGAGAGTTGCTCTTTTCTAATTCAACCCCCGTTTTACTTCTAAAACTGGTTGTATACACAGAATAAGTGTAACAAAAGCAACAAAATTTTAGAAAAGAGCCTTTCAAAAAAAATTGAGGAGAATGGTAATGAACTAGTTAGAATGTATGTATGACTCTATCTATGACGATGGTAATAAGCAAAAAAGAGGCACGGGATATCCCGTGCCCAAAACGTCTATCTATAAAAGGGGGTCAATTACTTATTCATATCATACCCCATTTATATTTCACCCGTGTTACAACAGAGTTAAAACCTCGTTACTTTAATTTCTCAAGCAACTCTTCTACGTAGTGTTGTGCACTTTGTGCTGCAATCGATCCGTCACCAGTAGCTGTTACAATTTGACGCAATGTCTTTTCACGAACATCTCCCGCTGCAAAAATACCTTCAACCTTTGTTTCCATACGATCATTTGTCTCAATATACCCCATGTTGTTTGTGATACCAAGATTCTCGAACGGCTTAGATAGTGGCAGCATCCCCACATAAATGAAGACGCCATCAGCTTTAAATTCTTGTTCTTCACCTGTTTGTGTGTTGACTAATGTTAAACTGCCGACTTTTTTATCCTGCTCGTTAATTTCCTTCACAGTGTGATTCCAAATGAAGTCGATTTTTTCATTTTCAAATGCACGGTCTTGTAGGATCTTTTGTGCACGAAGCTGGTCTCGACGGTGTACGATTGTCACCTTTGAAGCGAAACGAGTTAAGTAAACACCCTCTTCAACAGCAGAGTCTCCCCCACCGACAACAACAAGTTCTTTATTCTTAAAGAATGCACCATCACATACTGCGCAATAAGATACACCGCGTCCACCAAGCTCTTTTTCACCAGGAACTCCAATTTTCTTATATTCTGCACCCGTAGAGATAATGATGGAACGGGCTTTATATTCCTTTTTACCGGCAACAACTGTTTTGTATGCTTCACCGTCAATGACTTCCTTAATGTCACCATATGCATACTCAGCACCGAATTTCTTTGCATGTTCAAACATCTTCGTTGATAACTCAGGACCTAAAATATGATCAAATCCAGGATAGTTTTCAACTTCCTCTGTATTTGCCATCTGTCCACCTGGGATACCGCGTTCTAGCATTAACGTGCTTAAATTTGCACGAGATGTATATACCGCTGCCGTCATTCCGGCAGGACCTGCCCCAATAATAATCACATCATAAATTTTCTCTTCAGACATCCTCATTCACTCCTTAACATCATTCCTGCATACTCACTGTTATTAATATTAACAAATCACTATACCCCTATCCTATAAAAGTCGGTGTGAAACGTCTACATTTTTGCTCAAGATGTATCGACAGGTGCCAGGCACCACCCGAATTTTGTCGAAAAATCTCAACTTATTTATCTCCTACATTACATTACGAAAAAAAGCCATCCTTTAAGGATGGCTTAGTTTGGCAAATATGTTAGCAGCATGCTGATGTATTTGCTTGTTGTGCTTGTTGAGATGTTATAGGTTTCGGAGACTGCCTTTTTGGTTGGGGCAGCACCGTGCTTTTGTAGATACATATATTCAACTGCTGCAGCGAGTGCGGATGTGTTTCGCAGCTTCTCGATTGGCAATTGTGGTAGTAGTTGAAACCATACCATTAAGATGTTGGATAAATCCATCTCATTTTGGTAACGACTATATAATAAGTCTGCAACTAAGAAACCCTTTTGGAACAGAACTTCTTCGATATGCTCTAGTTCATGACTTTTTTGTTCTTTCATTCTTAGGTAGTAAGTCAAAATTTCTTTTACAGCTAAAGCTTCAAGATCTACTTCAGTTTGTTCCCACGGTGCAAATCCTTTTTTATCAGGCTGCGCTATGAGCACCTTTTTCCAGCTTTGTTCGGCAAGTTTCACATGGTTCATGTGATAGGCCGAATATGATAACCAATAAAAGAATGTTGCGTCCCCTTCAAACCCGGAACGTTTTAATGACAACAACCATGGAAGAGCTAGCTCATATTTCCCTACCATTCCAAAGGTTGCGCCTAATTTGTAACGATGTTCCGTTAATATTGGATGAACATTTTTCAACTGATTAACTAGCAGTTCGACCTTTTCTTCTTCTCGTAAATAGAAATAGATCACCAGTTTATTACACATTGCATGTAAGTTCCCTGGATTTTGCTGCAGCACATCATCCAGAATGCTTAAAGCTTTCTCCACTTCACCTATATAAAAATGAGCGAGTGCTAAATTATTGTGCGCTGACCAAAATTGTGGATGGCCCTCTAACAATTCATTAAACACATTGATAGCATTGTGAAATTCTCCTGCTTCCATTAGTTGACGAGCATAGTCCTGTAAAAAGATGACATCATCTTCATCCTCGTCTCCATCCGATTCAATGGACAACACTTCAAGTAAATCCTCTGTGTCCTCAATAAACTCACCGTCTGGTGCTACCTGAACGTATTTTAACGCATGTTTCTTTGCCTCTTGAAATAAACCAAGATGAGCATAATTACTGGACATAAAATAATAGCATTCTACCATGTCGGGATCTAGTTCTTCTATCACAATACGCAGGTATTCAATAGAAGCCTGATATTGACCTGTGTCCGCCAATACTGCCGCTAATTGACAAAGAATAAATGGTTCTTCCGGGTCTAACTCATGGGCACGCTTCATTAAATAAATGGCCCGATCATATTCAGAATTTCTATATGCACGCAAGCCCTTTTTAAAAAAGTGCTCACTATCTATGTGAAAGGGTATAATAATTGCCTTTTCCTTCGTTGCCCCTATCTTACTCATCCGATCCTCCGTTCCCTAAACCTGTCACGGTTTTAACGCATCTATAATCGAATTATTAGTATAACATACTTGCTTCAATGGTAACAGAGAGGTGGCATGTTTCATTGCAAATTGCCGAAATTTAGCCTTCTACATTTCTTTAGTAAGGCTATGTACTAAAAACTTGTTGCTATGATATTGAAACCTTTAACAACCAATTACGTATATAAATGAAAATCATACATATAAGGAGAAGAAAATGAAGAGAAATGTTCTAGGGATAGCACTCGTAATCATTAGTGCAATGACAATGGCAATCACTATTTCATTTTTTAAGGATGTAGATTGGTACGAAACAATCAGAAGGGTTTCTTACGCTGGATTCATTATAGGTTCAGTTATGATTCCAAACTACTCTAAACCGAAAAATAAGCAACTTTAAAAGAAAGTAAACTTTTTCCAAAGTGTAAGTAACATGCATCAAGTTTACATTTTGACTACCTCCACCAAGTAAAAAAGGGTAGCACTATGTCAATGGTCATAGCACTACCCTTACTCTGCAGGTACTTGTTCTTCATAACTGGATGTCTTTTTTTCAAAATGAACCAGTTTTTTCGTTTTGTCTTGATACAAATCGAACATAAAGGAGTCTGCATCAAGTTGGGTATGAAAGGATTTCTTCTCTGTTATCCATACACCTTCACATAATTCTCTATATGTAATCGTGATTTGGACAAACTCCACGAAGTTACTTCTCGTCAGTACAAATTCCATAAAATAACTCCTTTATAGTTATATATACCTATCTACTATACTATAAAAGGTCGATTTTCTGTGAATTTTTTTCTTTGCTCTTTTAAACCTTGTTGTTGATTTTCGTTCCAGGACACTCGCCGGATACCGCGGGCGGGTTCGGGAGCCTCCTCGGCGCTTCTCGCCTGCATGAGTCTCCCTTACCGCGCTTCTTCTGCAGGTCCTTTCACTTCAATCAACTCTGCTAAATATCAACACTGTACTTTAACACAGCCTTTATTTTAGACTACATATACTATTTCTTATGACGTTCTGTCAGAGCCTCTAACACTCGGTCTAACGGTAGTTTTTGCTCCTGCAATAATACAAGGAGGTGATACAGCAAGTCAGCCACTTCCCACGTTAGCTCTTTTGGGTCACGATTTTTCGCGGCAATAATGACTTCGCCTGCTTCTTCGCCTACTTTTTTCAAAATCTTATCGACGCCTTTTTCGAATAAGTAGGTGGTGTACGCACCTTCTGGCATTTCTTGTTCACGTGTGGCAATGACTCGTTCTAGCTCATTTATGATTCCAAATCGGTCTTCAGAAATAGAGTTGCCCTCAATTAACACCTCAGAAAAACATGAGTACGTGCCGTTATGACACGCAGGGCCGCTCGGAATAACTTGAACAAGAATCGCATCTTGATCACAATCATAATTCATAGATACAATTTTTTGTGTATGTCCACTCGTTGCCCCTTTGTGCCAAAGCTCCTGACGAGAGCGACTATAGAACCATGTCTCTCGGCTTTCTAGTGATTTCTCTAGTGACTCCTTGTTCATGTAAGCTAGAGTGAGTACTTCTTTACTGATTGCATCTTGAACGATGGCTGGTACTAATCCCTTTTCATCCCATTTTATATTCACCGAATACTCACTCCCTTTTCTTTGAGAAAGCTCTTTACTTCTCGTACAGATGTTTCTTTATAGTGAAAAATGGAGGCAGCCAGTGCAGCGTCTGCTAACCCTTCCTTAAACACCGTTTCAAAGTGATCAGCCTTTCCCGCTCCTCCTGAGGCAATAACAGGGACTGAAACAGCTGAACTTACGGTTTTCGTTAAGTCGATATTAAAGCCAGACTTTTCTCCGTCCTGGTCCATGCTTGTCAGCAAAATCTCTCCTGCTCCACGCTTCACTGCTTCCTTCGCCCAAGCAACCACTTCCCAATCTGTAGCATTTCGGCCACCATGTGTATACACACGCCAAGATTGAAGCTCTGCATCATAACTAGCATCAATTGCACAGACGATACATTGGGAGCCAAAGAAAGCAGCACCTTCATTAATTAAATTAGGATTCACAAGAGCGGCTGTGTTTACTGAAACCTTGTCGGCTCCTGCCCGCAAGATTCGTTTCATATCCTCAAGAGAATTGATTCCACCACCAACCGTAAACGGAATTGCCAGCTGAGATGCCACTTGTTCGACGACTTCAACCATCGTTTTCCTTCCTTCATGAGATGCAGATATATCTAAGAATACGAGTTCATCTGCTCCTTCTTCATCATAGAATGTAGCCAATTCAACCGGATCACCTGCATCACGCAGCCCTAAAAATTGAATGCCTTTTACGACTCTTCCATCCTTCACATCTAAGCACGGTATAATACGTTTCGCTAGCATAGTTCAACAGCTTCCTTAACTGTAAATTGATTGGTATAAAGTGCTTTACCGACTATTGCCCCAACCACTCCTGAAGAAGCAAATGCCTTTAACTTGACTACATCTTCAAGTGAGCTTACCCCACCTGATGCAATTACAGCTTTCCCTGTTAACTCAGCCAATTCACATACAGCCTCAATATTTGGACCAGATAACATTCCGTCTGTCGCAATATCCGTAAAAATAAACGTCTCGGCACCATATTCAATGAGCTGCAAAGCAAGGTCTGTTGCCTTTACCGAGGATGTTTCTATCCAACCTTCTGTTGCTACAAAACCGTTTTTCGCGTCCAATCCAATTGCAATTTTTGATCCATAAGTCTGTAGCATCTCTTTTACAAAACTTGGGTTGTTGATGGCAGCACTTCCAAGTATGACACGATCTACACCTTGACTTAAATAGTAATTAACATCTTCAGCAGTCCGAATTCCTCCACCAATTTGAACCTTAACGGAAAGTTCCTTTGCAACTTGAAGGACGTATGAATGATTGACCGGTTTTCCTTCTTTTGCTCCGTCAAGATCGACCATGTGGATCCACTCAGCACCTTGCTCAGCAAATAGGGAAGCCATGTCAAATGGAGAGTCTCCATACACCGTTTCCTTTTCATAGTCTCCCTGCAGCAATCGCACGCATTTCCCACCACGCATATCAATTGCCGGGTATATTGTGAAATTTGACATCTATTCTCTCCCCTTTTCCACGATTTTCGCAAAGTTTTGAAGCAATGTAATCCCTAAGTCTCCACTTTTCTCTGGATGGAATTGTGCACCAAATACATTTCCTTTTTCAACAATTGCCGGAACATCCACATCATATTCGCTGGAAGCAACAACCACCTGTTGATCCTGTGTATTCACATAATAGGAATGCACGAAATAAACATAGCCTTGCTCTACTCCTGACAAAAGAGGACTGTTACGATGGTACGTTAATTCGTTCCAACCCATGTGTGGTACTTTATACAAAATGCCTTGTTCATTTTCCCCGCGAAATCGGACAACACGTCCTTGTATGAGACCAAGACCCTTCGTTTCACCATTTTCTTCACTTTCTTCAAATAACAGCTGCATACCTAAGCAAATACCGAGTAAAGGCTTTCCTGATGAGACTTGCTCATTAATAAACGTCGTTAAGCCTGACTCGTTTAAACTATGCATTGCATCCTTAAACGAACCGACACCTGGTAATAGCAGTCCGTCAGCTTTTGCTAATTCCTCCGGGTCTCCGGAAATGATATATTCATAATTCAACCTCTCAAGTGCTTTACTGACGCTAAATAAATTACCCATTCCATAATCGATAATACCGATCATTTATAACATTCCCTTCGTAGATGGAACCCCCTTAATTCGTGGGTCAATCGTTGTCGCCTCATCTAATGCACGACCAAGCGCTTTAAAAATGGCTTCGATAATGTGATGAGTATTTTGACCATAATGTACGATCACATGAAGATTCATTCTCGCTTCTAATGCCAGCTTCCATAAAAATTCATGGACAAGCTCTGTATCAAAGGTACCTACCTTTTGACTTGGAAATTGCGCACGAAATTCTAAGTGTGGTCGATTGCTTAAATCTACGACTACTTGTGCAAGTGCTTCATCCATTGGGACAAAGGCATTGCCGTATCGTTTAATTCCTTTTTTATCTCCAAGTGCTTCCTTTAAGGCAATTCCTAGACAGATACCGATATCCTCTGTTGTATGATGGTCATCGATTTCAATGTCTCCATTTGCATCCACAGTTAGATTAAATTGTCCGTGCTTCGTAAATAAATCAAGCATATGATTCATAAATGGAACGCTTGTATCCAGGGATGATTGTCCTTCTCCATCAATGGCAAAGTTCAGCTTAATTTGTGTTTCATTTGTATTTCGTTCTATAACAGCCTCGCGTACGTTTGTCATTTTGTATCCTCCAATCGGTATTCTACTGCTCTCGCATGTGCTTCCAATCCTTCTAATCTAGCGAAGGCTGCTACCTTATGACCATTTTCTAGCATTGCTTGCTTGCTATAGGAAATGATGCTTGATTTTTTCGTAAATTCATCGACATTTAAAGGACTTGAAAATCGTGCTGTTCCATTCGTTGGCAGCACATGATTCGGTCCGGCAAAATAATCACCAATCGGCTCTGTGCTGTAACGCCCCAGGAAAATGGCACCTGCATGACGGATTTTCCCCAATAGAGTCATCGGGTCCTCTGTCATAATTTCCAGGTGTTCTGGTGCTAATTCATTGACTAAGTCAACAGCTTCATCTACTGTATCGGTGACGTAGATTGCACCATAGTCTTCAATGGATTTTTCGGCAATTTCTTTTTTCGGAAGAGTTTCCAGCTGTTTTTCTACTTCAGTTTTCACTTGTTCAGCAAAGGAAAGAGACGTTGTGACAAGGACACTGGATGCTCGCTCATCATGCTCAGCTTGTGATAGTAAGTCTGCAGCAACCTCCTCGGGTCTGGCTGTTTCATCTGCTAACACGACAATTTCACTTGGACCAGCAATCATATCAATGGCAACCGTTCCATATACCTCTCGCTTGGCAAGGGCGACATAAATGTTTCCTGGGCCTACAATCTTATCAACTTTCTTAATACTTTCTGTTCCGTAAGCTAACGCAGCTATTGCTTGTGCGCCTCCGACTTTGTAAATCTCTTGTACGCCTAACTCTGCAGCTGCAACAACGACACCCGCTGGTAACGAACCATTCAGTCCTGGGGGTGAAACCATGACAATTCTCCCCACACCTGCAACTAATGCAGGTATAACATTCATCAAAACAGAAGAAGGGTATGCGGCCAAACCACCAGGTACATACACACCGACCGAGTCTAGCGGCGTAATTTTTTGTCCAAGAATCGTTCCATTTTCCTCTGTCGCAATCCATGATTCTCGTCTTTGACGCTCATGATAGCTTCTAATATTTTGAGAAGCCTCACGGATAATTTCCAGCATTTCTTCACCAAGTTCTTTGTATGCAAAAGTGATTTCCTCTTCTGTCACTCGTAGGTCGTTAAGCTTTACTCCATCAAACTTTTCAGTTAGGGAAAACAGTGTCTCATCACCGCCCCGACGAACGGAAGCGATAATATCGACTACGGTAAGCAGCTGCTCCTCTGTTCCTTGTTCAATTGTTCTTTTCAATGTAGCTGCCTCTGGATTTTCGATAATGTTCACTGCTTCTCTCCTCCCCTTGAGACTACTTCTGATAACCTCTCGACTAACTCATCAATCATCTCATGTTTGACACGATAGCTCACTGGATTCACGATGACTCTCGTTGTAATATCTACCATTCTCTCTAGTTCTACTAACCCGTTTTCCTTTAATGTCTGTCCACTAGAAACAATGTCTACAATTCGGTCAGCCAACCCGATTAATGGTGCCAATTCAATGGACCCATTTAGCTTAATAATTTCAACCTGTTCTCCTTGTTCTCGGAAATAGCTTGATGCTACATTTGGATACTTCGTCGCTACTTTTGGGGCAACATCCTGTAGCTTTGCATTCGGTAGTCCTGCGACCGCGAGATAACACTTGCTTATATTCAAGTCGAGCACTTCATACACATCTCGCTCTTCCTCAAGCATCACGTCTTTACCAGCAATTCCGACATCTGCTACTCCATGCTCAACGTATGTGACAACATCCATCGGCTTCGCTAAAATAAACTTCATGTTCGCTTCTTCTATCGATAAAATAAGTTTACGAGATTCATCAAATTCCAGAGGAAGTGGATAGCCTGCTTTTCGCAAGAGCTCTGCTGCTTCTTCAAAAATTCTTCCCTTTGGCATGGCAATTGTGATCAACGACTGTCCCTCCCTGCAGCTCCAATTAAATACGTTACTTCGGTAAATCTATTAGTATATGAATCGATATGTTCGACACCTGAGATCTCCTGCATAATAAGCTTTTTACCTTGCTCCCTTTTCTCTGAAACATATGCTAAAGCTTCCTTTCTTCGTTCCTCACTAAAAATGACACATTCGATGGAGTTTGTTTCTTGGAATTCTGGTATTGCTTCTAGTAAGTAGTCCATCCGAATCGCAAAGCCTGTAGCGGCTGCCGGGCGATCAAATTTTGCTAACAATTGATCATATCTTCCACCTGAGCATATTGGGTAACCAACGTTGGCCGAATACCCCTCAAATACAACACCTGTGTAGTAGCTCATATGTGAGACGAGATTTAAGTCTAGTTTGACTGCACTCATCACTCCACTTACTTCAAGAGCTTTCACGACATCCTCTAATTCCTTCAATGCCTTTAAAGCCTTTTCTCCTTGCACAAGCTCTCTTGCCAGGTTGATGACATTTTCTTTGCCCCTGAGCTGCATAAGAGCAAGTAACTTTTCTTTATCAATCGATGATAGGGTTAGCCCTTTAATATGCTCTCGGTACCCTACATAATTTTTTTCATATAAAAATCTTCTGATTTCAGAGGCACGTTCTTCTGTGCCTAGTATTTCAAGAAATAATGCATTCACAAAACCAACATGACCAAGTGCAACCGTAAACTCTGATAACCCTGCTTCTTGCAGTGAATCAATCAATAACGTAATTACTTCAGCATCTGCACTTGCTGTTTGATCACCAATTAACTCAACACCGATATGTTCAAACTCTGCCGGTCTTCCACCTTCACGTTGCTGCGCACGAAACACATTCGTCGAATAAGCAAGTCTGAGTGGATAACCACCTGTATAAAGCCTCGATGCAGCAAGTCTTGCAATCGGAGCCGTCATATCCGGTCGTAACACAAGCGAGTAGCCTTGTTGATCCATTAACTTAAACAGTTGCTGATCTAATATCGCCGACGCCTCACCAACCGTCTCATAAAATTCTAGAGTTGGAGTCTCTAAGAACTCATAGCCATAGCCCTCCATCACACCCGCCACTCTACTTCGCACTTCTTGTTTCCGTTTATATAAAAGAGGTAATGTATCCCTCATGCCAACAGGCTTTTCAAACATTTTTCGCTTTGACAACACCCACACAACCTTCCATCCAGCTGTCTTCTATTTTCAGAATCCTTTAGTTCGCTAATATGGTAATAAATTAAAGTTAACTGTATTTTACAATTTATGAAGAGTCACGTCAACTCAAAAACCCCCTGTGCCTGTCACCTGTCGAAATCGACAGGTGACAGGCACTTCCCGGATTTTGTCGAATACAAAAAAGCTACAAACAAGTTTACTTGTTTGTAGCTAACGGGTTTTCTTTTTCTCGTTGTTCCATTTCTTCTTTTGTGTAGATGACTTGCATTGGGTTACCGCCAACGAAGGCTCCAGGAGGAACGTCACGGTGGACGAGGGTGCCAGCTGATACGATAGCTCCATCGCCGATGACAACACCTGGCAGGATCGTTGTATTCGCGCCAATCATGACTCCACTGCCGATTTCAACATCGCCAAGGCGGTATTCTTTAATTAAATATTCATGAGCAAGAATCGTTGTGTTGTAGCCGATTACGGTATTCTCCCCCACGCTGATTTTCTCTGGAAACATAATATCAAGCATGACCATTAATGCGAAGGCTGTCTGGTCGCCAACCTTCATACCAAGGAAATTTCGATACAGCCAATTTTTCACCGGCAAGAACGGTGTATATCGCGCTACCTGGATCACGATAAAGTTTTTAACAACCTTCCAAAACGGAACTGTTTTATAAATGTGCCATAATGAATTTGATTCTTTAACTGGAAAACGTTCAGTTCTTCTCACTTTCGTTCTCCTCTAAAATGGCCAATAAGTCTCTCATATTATGAAGCATATAATCTGGATTGTACGTTTCCAGGAATTCAATTCCCTTTAATGACCACGCAACTCCTGCCGTCAGCGTACCGGCATTTTGCCCTGCTTCAATATCATGATAGTTATCTCCAACCATAATCGCTTCCTCAGGCTTTGCATCTAACAAAGCTAACGCCTTTTCAACCGGCTCTGGATGAGGCTTCGCATGCTCCACATCATCCAGTGTTACAACAATATCAAAAAACTGATCCAGCTTTGTGAGCTTTAATCCCATGTTCACTGTGTTCCTAAGCTTTGTGGTCACAATACCAAGCTTATAGCCCTTTTTATGAAGAGTTTCAATTGTTTCATATACACCCTCAAACTCTGTAACCAACTCATCATGATGAGATAAGTTATGTGTACGATACGTATCAATCATTTCCTGTACACGGCTTTCATCAATGGCCACAAACGTATCATACAGAGGAGGTCCAATATACTGAATCGCGTCCTCTCGTTTATAAAGACCCGGATAATAATGCTCTAACGTGTGTAAAAATGAAGCAATAATTAATTCATTTGTATCAATTAAAGTTCCATCTAAATCAAATAATAAAGTATTAACCTTCATACGTCGGTGCTTCCCTTCTATTCACCCGCTGTGCTCTGTTCCATATAAATGCCACAATAATCGTTAATAATATCGCAACAGATAAACGAATCAATAACAATGGCAATACTGGTATACCAAGCGGAATAAAAATTAAAGTATCCTCTACGACAGCATGACACGCTACGAGGAATATAAAGGCAAGTGTTAAATCCTTTTTACTCACTCCATCTTCCTTTGCTGCTTGAATCATCACCCCTGCACCAAATGCAAGGCCAAACAATAACCCAGCTGCAAGTGTTGTTGATGTATTTTCTTTCATGCCAAGTGCTCTCGTAATAGGTGCCATCCATTTTGAAAAAACATCAATCCATTTCAAATCTTTTAAAATTTGTATGACAATCATTAACGGAATGACGATGATTGCCAATTGAAATATTCCTACTAGTGCTTTGGAAATCGCATCCCAAACAATAGGTCCAAATCCAGTGATCACTTCGTTTGACTTCGTGATGAGACCATACTTGGCCATCTCTCCGCCGCCGTTCCAAACTACATTAATTACAGCAGCTGAGATAAACGCCAATCCTAACCGAACGGTAATGGCAATCCATACACTTACTCCCACTCGCTTTGCAACTGATGATTCAATTAAAAGATTGTGTGAAAATGAAAGCATCACTGCTAGGATGAATACTTCCTTTACCGTCAAATCAAGGGATAGAATCGCACCGATTGCAGCATATAAGTTCAAGAAGTTACCGATCACTAACGGAATGGCTGCATCACCAGATAGACCAATTACTTTCATTAATGGTGTGATTGCTGTTGTCACCCAGCCTAAAATGGGGGTATATTGCAGCAAGGTTACAATTAGTGTAATCGGGAAAATGACCTTTCCTAATGTCCATGTCGTTGATAAACCTACGAACCAACCTTTTTTAACACTTCCCCACATGATGTCCTCTCCCCTTTTTGTGCAATCTTCTAGTTGTTGGCTACATCTAGATATCTTTTATTTGAAAGTCCTTTTACGCGTCTAAAAATAAGCAAACCTAATGCCAGTAAAAATAGTCCGATCGAAATGACCTGTGCAATACGCAATGTCTCTGTCAGCATTAAACTGTCTGTTCGCAACCCTTCAATAAAGAAGCGACCGACTGAATACCACATCACATAAGTTAGGAATAATTCCCCACGACGTAAGTTTACGCGGCGCAACAGGAGGAGTATGACAAACCCAACGATATTCCATAACGATTCATATAAGAACGTTGGGTGATAATACACACCATTGATATACATTTGATTCACAATAAAGTTAGGTAAATGAAGGCCCTCTAGAAACTGTCGTGTTACTTCCCCACCGTGAGCTTCCTGGTTCATAAAATTTCCCCAGCGGCCAATTGCTTGCCCTAAAATAATACTCGGCGCACCAATATCGGCAACCTTCCAGAAAGAGATTCCACGCTTTCTTGTAAACACGACCGCTGTCACAATGGCTCCGATGAGACCACCGTGAATCGCTAATCCACCTTCCCATATTGCAAAGATTTTCCCAGGATGATCAAGATAATAATCCAGCTTAAACAGCACATAATAGGCTCTAGCTGAAAGAATTGCAATGGGTATTGCCCATAACACTAAATCAACAAATACTTCTTTATTAAGTCCTCTTCGTTGTGATTCACGAACCGCAAGCCATAAGCCAAGCATTGCCCCCGTTCCAATAATTACACCATACCAGTAAATTGTGAATGGACCTAACTCTAAAAAGACCCGGTCCAGTTGAGGGATATTCCCTTCCATCTACTCCACTCCCCATTACATATCTTCATTTTCTCCATCATCTATGACGCCTGTTAATTTATTTGAAAATTGCTCTGCAGCATTAATCCCCATATTTTTTAAACGATAATTCATTGCTGCAACCTCGATTAACACAGACAAGTTACGACCTGGTCGTACTGGAAGCGTCAACCTTGTAATGTCTGTATCAATGATTTTTATTTTTTCATCATCCAGTCCTAAACGATCATATTGTTTCGTTTGATCCCATAGCTCTAAGTTTACAACAAGTGTGATTCGTTTATAAGACCGTACTGCTCCTGCTCCAAACAGTGTCATGACATTAATAATGCCGACACCGCGAATTTCAAGTAGATGCTGAATTAATTCTGGTGCACTTCCAACTAATGTGTCTTGATCTTCCTGTCTAATTTCAACACAGTCATCTGCAACAAGACGATGTCCACGCTTCACCAGCTCGAGGGCTGTTTCACTTTTCCCAACACCGCTTTTCCCAGTAATCAACACACCAACGCCATAAATATCAACAAGAACTCCATGTATAGCAGTAGTCGGAGCAAGCATACCTTCAAGATAGTTCGTTAATCTACTAGATAATCGTGTTGTTTTCATGGCCGAACGGATAACCGGCACTGCTTCACGCTCTGCAGCATCAACTAATTCCTGAGGAACCTCAAAGTCTCTTGAGATAATGATACCAGGGGTTATATCTGTACAAAGCTTATCCATACGATCTTTCTTCTCATCAGGAGATAGCTGTTCAAAAAAAGACATCTCTGTTTTACCGAGTAATTGAATTCGTTCTGCTGGATAATACGCAAAATAGCCAGCCATTTCAATACCCGGCCGAGAAATATCACTTGTCGTAATCGGCCTGTTAATCCCTTCTTTCCCACAAACAACCTCTAGCTGAAACTTTTCAATTAAATCCTTTGTCCGAACCTTCACCATATGTAACCTCCTACTAACTTCTTCATATTAATTTAGCTCTTTTCTAAAACTTTGTTGATGTAAACCAGTTTTAGGTTGGATTAGAAAAGAACAACTCCCTTTATGTATAGAAGTATCAGGTAAAAATCCGGCTTTTGGATTTTTACGCAAAAGCAACAATCTATACGAAAACAGACTTTTATTTTGAAGTAAGAGCATCTATTACTATACATCGTATTGTACCACTAATCGTTTAGGAGGAAAAACGCTTGAATTGACAGTTATAGTAAACAGAAATAAAAAACAAAGCATGAACAATACGTATTAGCAAAAGATAGTATAAAACACTGGCTGAAAGGTGGATCACAATGGAAATTAAAAAGGAAAAAGTCGTAACTGCATTTACCTTATCTCTGCAACCAACAGAATATCGTATCATCTTAGACTCATTATCTTCCTATTTAGATTCACTGCAACAAACACTACAAAACGATAAACAAGATCTTACATACGATAACACAGATTTTCAAGAACAAACCATTAAAGAAACGAAACAATTATTACAGCAATTAGAAGCGGAATATAACAATGAGTGGATTAGTGAGTAACCTATTGAAGTTTTTACGAAACAAAATAAAAAATAACACATAAAGTCATGGAGTTTCATCCATAGCTATATGTGTTATTTGCCAACCAGGAAAATTTAATTACGCAGTTCCTCAAATAATTCTAACCCATCCATCTTTCGAATCATTGTAATCTTACCCTTGTCATCCAGATTTATTTTGCCAGATACGATAGCGGTCTTTGTTTCCTCACCTTTGTTGTATACTACCAAAACTTCGTAATCATAGACGTTATTGTCTGTACCTTCAATCTTTTTTATGTTGATACTTTGGGGCTGTAATTGATACCCATTTACATGCGCATCTCTTAAAAATACCAACACAAAATTCCTTCGAACCATACTATCCAAGTCTGCTAGTATGTCACCATATTTATCTTCTAAATAAACGTCTAGTTCTGGTGAATATAAACCTTGATCTAAAATTGTACGAAGTTCCTCCGTAGGTCCTGTAAACTCATTTTCCAAATAGGTCTGAATCGTCACTTTATTCTCATCCTTAAGCGAACATCCTGCAAGAAAGATAGAAGAAAACAATAACACCATAATACCGAACAGCTTCATTTTCTTCAAAAAGTCACCTCCCAGTATATGTTCTACGGTTCACCTTTTCAAAAGTTTCAATATTCTTACTTTTAGTTGCGATGACATAAAAAAAATGAAGTCAACTTGAAACGACAAGTTGACTTCATCTATTCCATCTTATTTTTTCTTCTCCGCCAATGGCTCAATAATCACCTTTTGGATGAGCAAATTCAAAATCGAAATGACAATTGCAGCCAATACTGCCATGCCAAAACTTTCAATCACGAACGAATCGCCCATTAACGACTGTGTCATCCATAGTGTAATCGCATTGATAATAAATAGAAACAAGCCAAGAGATAACAAGGTGACGGGCAACGTTAGCACAATTAAGATGGGCTTAACAATTACATTTAAGATCGATAGAATGAAGCTTGCAACAATAGCTGCACCTACACCCTCTATATGAAACGATTCAAAATAACCAGCCACCACGATTAACACTAAGCTATTTACTAAAATGGACAAAAGCCATTTCATTAATGCACCACATCCTCCTCATTTGGCACGACCAGCATCCAAACGATATAGACGAGCAAGAACGTCCCAAAGCTTATCAAAGCACCTATTACAAATAAGATACGTAAAAGTGCAGCATCTATACCCGTATATTCAGCTAATCCACCGATAGAACCCGAAATTTTCCTGTCTTTTCTTGAACGATATAACTTTTTCATTTTACTCCACCTCTTTTATTAAAATCGACCCTGTTTTTGTATCTCCATCAATAAATAATGGCTGACCGCTTTCTAAAGCATTCGCCTCAAACTTCAAATACTTTTGGACAATCTCTGACTTTTCTTCTTTCTTTACAACATGATTCAAGTCACAACGGAAGCTTCCGACATTTGACTTCAACTCACCTAGAATGTGTCTGTTTCGCGGTACGATTACATCTACATTGCCGGTTGTCGATTTAATTAAGACCGTCTCACAAAGTGGCGTTTCCACTGTACAAATAACATTTCCATTAAAGCTTTGGATGTCCGCCTTTTCATAGGAACCACTAATGGTAATCGTTCCATTGATTGTTTCCGCTTCTACTTTTTTTGTATTTAATTCACTTACAGTAATATGACCATTCGCTGTTTCCACTTCGAATTTATTGGTGTCAAATCGGGTCGCTGTTATCTTCCCATTTGCTGTTTTTGCTTTAAAGTCTTGTACGCGAATTCCTTCTCCGTCAATGCGACCATTAAATAATCGAATAGAAATACGCTCATATTGCGCCTCTGGTATATAAATTTTTGCATCAACCTTCATTTTTTTCTTCTGTACAGCATATTTTAGTTTTCCGCCTTCAATGGAAAAGAGGACATCCTGCAGGAAGGAACGTCTTGCCTCATCCTCTGACTGCACCTGGTAAACTTTCGCCTCACATTCTACTCTGACATCACGCTCATTCCACGGAAACATTTGAATACTTCCATTTGCTACATCTATATCAATATCAGTTAAATACACATCAGAATACTGAAAGATATGAGAAACCGATACCGAAGAACCAAAATTAAAGTCTAGATCAAAATCCTTTATTTTTTTCACAGCTTGATCGAGAAAATCGAGTACGGAGGTTTTCACCGTTTTATGTGTTTTTCCTTTTGTTTGTTGCGTTCCTTCATCCCAATTCACATGAGTAGAGAGCTCATGCAAGAGCATTTCTTCCTTCTGCTCACTTTTTTGGCTGTCTTGTTCTAATGCTTCTAATAACGGTAACGCCTGTTCTGCAGACAATTTTCCGTCTTCAATCATTTTCAATATGCGCTTTCGCTCTTCAGTAATCGGCATATAACACACCTCTTCATTTAGTAATGTATCTATTTAGACGTTCTCTTTTCATAAAACCCTTCAGGCTTAATACGTTCGTATTACTTGAATTCCTTTAATCACGTTCCAGATAACAATGACGATGTTCACAATAAACGTAAAAATAAATGCTAAAATAATGACTATGTTCAATGCATCACCAAATCCTGTCACCCAACCAACAAAAACAAACAACGGAATGGTCACAAATGGAAGAATATGTGAAACGAGTGCATGCTTCGCATGACGCTTAACCTCTGAATCATCCACGATAAAATACACTGCAACCGGTAAAATAAACCCGGCAAAAAACACACTAAAATAACATAGCGCTGATAGTAACTTGTTTGTATCTGACTTCATGCTGATCAACTCCTTATGTACAGTATTACGAATGAAGCGTGGCGTTGGTTTCAATATTATATTCAAGAGTTTCATATTTTTTTGAGGTACAGCTGCGTATTTTGTGATTCCTTCACTTTGAGTATTATGTTTGCAACTGGTGGATTCCTTCACAATCTTGCGAATTCCTACTACTTTCGTTACTATCCCTTTACTTTCTCTCGTATTCCTACAACTTTTTTATGAGATTCCTTCACTTCTACGAGATTTCTTACAACTTGGTTGGTCCCTCACAATTTTGGTGAACTATTATTATAACTTCTTCACTTTGACTATCATTTCTGCAACTTGGTGGATTCCTTCACAATCTTGCGAATTCCTACTACTTTCGTTAATATCCCTTCACTTCTTCACGTATTCCTTCAACTTTTTATGAAATCCCTTCACTTTGATGAGAATTCTTACAACTTTTAAATACCTTCTCTATATCAACAAAGCCTACACTGCAAATGTAAACAAAGAAAATAGAGACCCCAGTAGGAGTCTCTATATAGTTATGCTTGGCCGATGGATTCTAGTTCTTTAAGTCGTGCTTCGGTTCGAGCACGGTCACGTTCTAGTATTGGTTTTAAATAGCGGCCGGTATAGGATTCTTCAATTTTGATAATGTCTTCTGGTGTGCCCACACCGACAATGGTACCACCCTTATCTCCACCTTCAGGACCGATATCCACAATGTAATCCGCTGCTTTAATGACATCTAGATTATGTTCAATCAGGAGGACGGTATCTCCGTTGTCGACGAGTCGTTGAAGCACTTCTAATAATCTTGCAATGTCATCAACGTGCAGACCGGTTGTCGGTTCATCGAGAATATAAATAGTTCGTCCTGTTGAGCGGCGATGAAGTTCGGAGGCAAGTTTCACACGTTGTGCTTCCCCTCCCGAAAGTGTCGTTGCCGGTTGGCCGAGTTTGACGTAGCCTAGGCCTACATCCATAATCGTTTGCAATTTCCGGTGGATCTTTGGATGATTGGTGAAGAATTCCAGTGCATCCTCAACCGTCATTGCCAATATATCGGAAATATTTTTGTCTTTATACTTTACCTCAAGTGTTTCACGATTATATCGCTTACCATGACATACTTCACAAGGTACATATACATCCGGTAAGAAGTGCATTTCGATTTTTATAATTCCATCACCGCGGCATGCTTCACATCTTCCGCCTTTTACGTTAAAGCTGAAGCGACCTTTCTTATACCCTCTAACCTTTGCTTCATTTGTTGTAGCAAAGAGGTCACGAATGTCATCAAATACACCTGTGTAAGTAGCTGGATTTGATCGAGGAGTACGACCAATCGGTGATTGATCGATATCAATGACTTTATCAAGCTGTTCAATACCTTTTACATCCTTATGTGCTCCTGGTTTCACTTTGGAACGGTTAATCTTTTGAGCTAATGATTTATATAATATTTCGTTAACAAGTGTACTTTTACCGGAACCTGACACACCAGTAACGGAAATAAGTGTACCTAACGGGAATTTTACTTTTACATTTTTTAAATTGTTTTCCTTTGCCCCGATAATTTCAATAAATCGTCCATCTGGTTTTCTTCTTTCAAGTGGAAGTGGAATAAACTTTTTCCCTGCTAAATATTGACCTGTGAGAGACTTCGGGTCATTCATGACTTCTTCAGGTGTCCCTGCAGAAATAATTTCTCCACCATGCACGCCTGCTCCAGGGCCAATATCAATTAAGTAATCTGCTGCAATCATCGTATCTTCATCATGTTCAACAACAATCAGTGTATTCCCGATATCCCTCATGCTTTGAAGGGTGTGAATGAGACGATCATTATCACGTTGATGGAGTCCAATTGATGGCTCATCCAGAATATAGAGTACTCCTGTAAGTCTTGAACCAATTTGAGTGGCTAAACGGATACGTTGAGCTTCTCCTCCAGATAATGTACCTGCTGCACGGCTCATCGTTAAGTAGTCCAAACCAACGTTCACTAGGAAGCCTAGACGTTCTAGAATTTCACGAATAATCATATGAGCAATTTTTGCTTCCTTCTCTGATAATTCAAGACCCGTTACATAATTGTATGCCTCTGTAATAGAAAGGTCAGTTAAGTGCCCAATATGGTTTCCTCCAACCTTAACTGCTAAGCTTTCCTTTTTTAGTCGGAAGCCTTTACAGGTAGGACATGAGTGTTCACCCATATACTTTTCCATTTGTTCACGAATATAGTCCGAGCTTGTTTCTTTATAACGGCGTTCTACATTTCGAATAACACCTTCAAATTCAATGTACCCTTCACGAACTTGACCGAAGTCATTTTCATAATGGAAGAAGATTTGATCACCTTGGCTACCATAAAGAACGCGGTCCATCAAATGCTTAGGAATGTCCTTCACCGGCATATCCATATCGATACCGTAGTGGTTACAAACAGCTTCCAAAAGTTGAGGATAATACTGAGAGCTGGTTGGTTCCCACGGAGCAATGGCATGTTGTTTTAAGCTTAACTCCCAGTCCGGTATGACTAAATCCTCATCCACTTCCAGTTTAGAGCCTAATCCATCACAGCTTGGACATGCTCCAAAAGGCGTATTGAACGAGAACATTCTCGGCTCTAGTTCACCTATTGAAAAACCACACATAGGACATGAGTGATTTTCACTAAAGAGAAGTTCTTCTCCTAAATCCATTACATCAACCATAACTTTTCCTTCGCCTAAGCGAAGGGCTGTTTCTAAAGAATCGGATAGACGGGCAGCAACTCCCTCTTTCACCACAATACGGTCAACCACTACTTCAATCGAGTGTTTCTTGTTTTTATCCAGTTCAATATCATCTGTAAGTTCTAGCATTTCACCATCGACTCGAACGCGGACAAAGCCTTGCTTCTTAATATCATCAATTACCTTGACATGCGCTCCTTTACGGCCGCTAATGACTGGAGCCAATATTTGCAGCTTTGTACGCTCTGGATACTCAAGAATTCTGTCGACCATTTGTTCAATGGTTTGAGATGATATTTCAATTCCATGTTCAGGACAAATCGGTCGTCCAACACGGGCAAATAATAAACGAAGGTAATCATAAATTTCCGTCACAGTTCCAACAGTTGAACGCGGATTACGGCTCGTTGTTTTTTGATCAATTGAAATGGCTGGAGAGAGCCCTTCAATCACATCTACATCTGGCTTGTCCATTTGACCTAAAAATTGACGGGCATAGGCTGATAATGACTCGACATATCGTCTTTGACCTTCCGCATAGATTGTGTCAAATGCCAATGAGGATTTTCCCGAACCGGATAAGCCTGTAATGACAACAAGCTTATCTCTCGGAATGGTTACATCTATATTTTTTAGATTGTGTGCTCTCGCACCTTTTACGACGATTTTATCCATGACCATTGTTCGTTATTTTCCTTCCGCTTTCAGTTCTAAAAGTAAGTCACGTAGTTCAGCAGCACGTTCGAAGTTCAGTGCCTTTGCTGCTTCCTTCATTTCTACTTCAAGACTTGCCAATAATTTCTCACGCTCTGGCTTTGTTAACTTAGACAGCTTCGGCGTTAATTCGTATTGCTCCTCTTCCTCTGCTGCTACTGTCGCACGTATCACATCTCGAATATTTTTCTGTATCGTTTTCGGTGTGATTCCATGTTCTAGATTGTAGGCTTCCTGTGTTGCACGACGGCGCTTTGTCTCATTGATGGCAATTTCCATTGAGTTCGTGATGCGATCTGCATACATGATCACATGACCATTTTCATTACGAGCTGCACGTCCAATCGTTTGAATTAATGAACGCTCAGATCGCAGGAATCCTTCCTTATCGGCATCCAGAATAGCAACCAGTGATACTTCAGGAATATCTAATCCTTCTCTAAGAAGGTTAATTCCAATAAGCACATCAAATTTCCCTAAACGAAGATCTCGAATGATTTCAATTCGCTCTAACGTTTTAATTTCAGAGTGTAAGTAATTCACCTTAATTCCTAGTTCCTTTAAGTAATTAGTTAGGTCCTCTGACATTTTCTTCGTTAACGTTGTCACTAAGACACGTTCGTTCCGTTCAATTCGTGTATGTATTTCTCCAAGTAAATCGTCAATTTGCCCTTTAATTGGACGCACATCAATTGTCGGGTCAAGAAGTCCGGTTGGACGGATAATTTGCTGGATCATCTCCGGACTGTGTTCTTGTTCATAAGGTCCAGGTGTAGCTGAAACATAAACAATTTGATTAATGTGTTTTTCAAATTCGTCGAACATTAACGGACGGTTGTCCATCGCGGACGGTAATCTGAAACCATGATCAACTAGGACAGATTTCCGTGCTCTGTCACCATTGTACATGGCTCTAATTTGAGGAACGGTAACATGTGATTCATCGACTACAATTAAGAAATCCTTTGGAAAGAAGTCAATTAATGTGTACGGCGTTGAACCGGAAGGACGTAACGTTAAGTGTCTCGAGTAGTTCTCAATTCCGGAACAAAAGCCCATTTCACGCATCATTTCTAAATCATATCGTGTACGTTGTTCAAGACGTTGTGCCTCTAAGAGCTTTCCATTCTCATGCATTTCTGCCAAACGTTCTTCCAGCTCTTTTTCAATATTTTCAATAGCGACCTTCATTTTCTCTTCACGTGTAACGAAGTGGGATGCAGGGAAAATGGATACGTGCTCACGTTCAGCAATAATTTCACCTGTCAATGCGTCAACTTCACGAATACGATCAACTTCGTCTCCGAAAAACTCGACGCGAATACAATGCTCATCTCGAGAAGCCGGGAAAATTTCCACAACATCTCCTCGTACGCGAAATGTACCACGTTGGAAATCAATATCATTCCGTGCATATTGGATGTCAACCAAATCTCGTAACAACTGGTTACGCTCTTTTTCCATACCTGTTCGGATTGGTACGACCATTTCACGGTATTCTTCCGGTGAACCTAAACCATAAATACACGATACACTGGCAATGATGATTACATCTTTTCGTTCAATTAAAGCAGATGTTGCAGCATGCCTTAATTTATCAATTTCATCATTGATAGAAGCATCCTTTTCAATAAACGTATCTGTTTGTGGGACGTAGGCTTCCGGCTGATAGTAATCATAGTAACTAACGAAATATTCAACTGCATTATTCGGAAAAAATTCCTTGAACTCACTGTATAGCTGTCCTGCTAACGTTTTGTTATGGGCGATAATTAGCGTCGGCTTGTTCACTTCTTTTATAAGATTGGAAATCGTAAACGTTTTTCCTGTACCTGTTGCCCCTAGCAACGTCTGATGCTTTTTGTTGTTCTTAATGCCTTCCACTAGCTGTTTAATAGCCCTTGGCTGATCTCCCGAGGGAGAATAAGCTGAGACTAATTCGAACTGATCCACACGAAAGCCTCCTATCCTTTTCATCTATTTTCTATTGTAACAACTTCTATGTAAAAAACCAAGAAATATGAGAACAAATATTCGATTGAATTTGGGAAAGATTTCTTTTTTTCATTTGGCTCTGTTAAACCTTGTTGTTGATTTTCGTTCCAGGACACTCGCCGGATACCGCGGGCGGGTTTGGAAGCCTCCTCGGCGCTTCTCGCCTGCATGAGTCTCCCTTACCGCGCTTCTCCCGCAGGAGTCTCGCGTCCTTTCACTTCAAACAACTCTGCTAAATATCAACACTGTACTTTAACACAGCCTTTCATTTCAATTAGACTTCATTCGTATTGACTGTTGTTACCGGCTATAGCGAGTACCCCGTTCATTATGTATAGGATTACTAGCAAAAATGTTTACGAAAAAAATCTTAACAAAAGACTGGTTACGTATAGATTTTTGCTTTCTCATAAAAATCTCAGGAAGCTGGATTTTAACCTTAGTATCGAGTGATCACTATATATAAAGAGAGTTGCTCTTTTCTAATTCAACCTCATTTTGCTTCTAAAACTGGTTGTACACCAAAAATAATTGTACTTAAAGCAACAAAGTTTTAGAAAAGAGCCTAATAAAAAAACGCCTATCCACAGGATAGACGTAATGACCGCTAATTATGATAGCGTTGAACATTATTCTTTTTACGAACGCGTAGAAATATAACTCCACCGGCAATCACGATAAGTGTTACTGGTATAATCCACATTGGTAATTCTTCTTTTGTCTTTATGCTCTCAGGTCCAATTTCTTTTACTACTTTTTTCATTTCACTTGGCTGTTCTTCAGGAGTCACTTCTACTGGAACTAGAGACGGGTCATAATGGTTAAAACCGTAATCAAGTAACGCAATAGTGTCTTTGTAGGATCTATTTTTCCCACTCGCATTTAACGTCACTGCAATAAGGCGAATACCATTACGCTCGGCAACTGTTACTAACGTTTGACCTGCCTTTTGCACGTATCCGTTCTTTCCGCCCAGCATTCCTTCATATGGCATGACCTGAAAAAGCTTATGATGATTAATGAGCGTTGTATCCCAGCTTTCACCGTCCCACTCTAACGTTTCTACACCAATCATTTCTAAAAACTTTTCATTTTTTAGAGCATATCGCGTAATCTCAGCCATATCAGATGCAGTTGTATAATGATGCTCATCAAAAAGGCCATGAGGGTTTGTAAACGTTGTATTTTCTACTCCAACTTGTTCTCGTACAAATGTATTCATACGGTGTGCAAACTGTGCCACACTGCCATCAATATGCTCCGCAATGGCTACGGCTGCATCGTTACCAGAGTTAATGAGCATTCCGAGTAACAACTTTTCAAGAGGAGCCGTTTCTCCTTCTTCAAGGTACACACGTGTGCCTTCAACATGACGCGCATTGCTACTGACCGTTACGACTTCTTCCAAATCAGCTGATTCCAACGCGACAATGGCTGTGACGAGCTTCGTTATGCTTGCAGGGTACATTTGCTTTTCGCTTTGTTTTTCATAAACAGGGTAACCTGTATTAGCATCTATTAAAATGGCGCTTTCGCTATTAATGACTGTATCTAGGTCCACATTGTCCTCCGCCTTTACAACGAAAGGACCAACATAATGGAATAGGATGGTGATGATTAGTATAATTGCAGCTTTCTTCATGACTACCTCCATTAGTTTGTATCATAACTACGATACCATAAATCATGATAGATGGAAGAGCTCTGAGTAAAAATGTTTTTGGGAATGCATCTCTTAAATAGATTGGATGGAACACTTTGGAAGTTTGCTATTATTCTTTGAAACTTCATCACACATAATTTTGTTTTAGTCACAGAATCCCCATAAAAAAGGTGACCCAAAAGAGTCACCTTTCACTGCTAATCACCGAATTATCTACTAGTTTCACTTTCTTTTTTCCTAATAAACTATGCAAAATCATCCCAATCACGACGAGCACAATTCCGAACATTGAAGTTGCCGATGGCATGGGTATGGAAAGTACCAGCATCTCTCCTATCATGACAAACACTACCTGTGCTGACTGTGTTGCCTCTACGCCAGCGAGTTTTGTGCTATCGTCCTTCACCAATTCTGTGGCGAAAAAGAAAAGGAGAGTCGCAATGATCCCTGATGAAATGGCGACAATAAAAGATTGAAAGACTTGATCCGTAGAAGGAGCACCGACTGTCACACCTCCGATGACTGAAAGAACAAGCCATAAAGGCAGAGAAGCAAGTGTCATTCCAAGCACACGTTGAAAGGTATCCAGCTGCCCTGAATACAGCTCCATCATTTTTCGATTTCCTAATGGATACGCAAATGCTGCCACCATGACGGGAAGCATACCGACTAAAAATAACTGAAGTGTGAGCCCTCCTTTTGCATTTTCCCATTGCAAGAGGATGATTCCTAATACAATTAAACTTGAAAATAGCAAACTATTGATTGGAATTTTTCTTCGGGTACCGTTCGACTCTAGAAACAGAGGGGTTAAGAACACCCCTGCTATAATGGTAAACTGCCAGGTGCTCGCGACTAGCCAGCCTGGTCCAGAAGCTGCAGCAAATGTGATGGGTCCATAAAACAGACCGAAGCCAACAAAACTCCAAATGAGCCAAGGTAACGGTTTTCGAACAAGCTCCTTACTCAGTTGTTTCAAGTTCCCTCTCCACCATACAATCAAAACGAGGAAAGGAACCATGAAGAAATAGCGAAGTGATGCACTCCATAGCCAGCTTCCACCAGAGAGCTCCATAGACCGGTTTAAAATAAACGTCACTGCAAAAAATACAGAAGATAAGATCCCAATCAAAATTGCCTTCACGCTTGCACCTCCTCCTTTACTTTCGTAATGATGATCCCTGTTAAACCGGATGCAAGTATCATACCGATCCCCAGCACCATGAATGTCGTATAAAGAGAGAAATCAGTTAGTAAACCAATTAACGGTTTTACAATCATGCCTATTATTCCTCCGACAAAACTAATAATGGACAACACTGTTGCCCGGTTCTCATCTGAAATACGTTCATTAATGAGTGACCGATAGACAGGCTCTTTCATTGAATGAAAGACTTGAATAAAGCCAAACATGATTATTCCAATTGTTACAGGTGGGAAAAATGATAAAGAGACTAGTAGTACACCAGGTAGGGCAGTCGAGACTATGAGGACCACCGACTGGCCAAGCTTCTCACGTAGTGCTGGTACACAAACTAATCCAACTGTTGTAAAGCCATTCACGACGAGCATAATGATTCCAAAATACTTTATATCAATTTCATAATCTATAAATAATGGTTGGTTTAAGTACACTAAACTAAATACGACTCCAAAGGAAAAGGATTGAACTCCTTGCAGTAGGAGTAACGTAGGATATTGACGAAATACAGATAGAATGGTCGTCTTTGCTTTTTGAGCATTGTTCACGACCTCTTCTACCTCTGTTAATTGAAACGTTAACGCACAGGCAATGACAAGTGAAATACACGTTACATAGAGAGGCAGCTCGAGAGAATATTCTGCTAGCCAACCGCCAACCGGAAGACTGACAATCATCGCTGCCGTAACAGCTGCTCCTGTTAATGAAAAAGCATAGTCTGCTGATTTTTCCTTTTTCTCCCGCTTCAGATCATCATAAATTAGTGCTGAATCAGCACCAGACATCGCAGCAATACCGATTCCATATAAAATGGATTCTACGACAAACCAAAAGTAGTGGTGACTGAATGCCAAAATAAATGAACTTATCGTATATAAAAAAACCGAAAAAGTAACGAGCTTCTTCCTGCCAACCTTATCAGCAAGCTTACCTGAAGGGATTTCAAAAATAAAAATGGCAGCTGATAGAAAGCTTTCTAGAAGGAAAATCTCAAAGTAACTAAGACCACGTTCTTTTAAAAAAAGTGTATAGATCGTTGTGTAAAACGTTAGCGAATAAAAGAAGGTTACAAAAGTTAAAATTCGAACATTTCGAAATCCGAACATCTCTTTATATTTATATATAGTTTGCACTGAATATCACCCTTTGAAATGAAATAAAGTCATGGTAAATTCACCATGACCAAAGAAGACCGTCTATAGCCTATCTGTCATAATGGAAATTCCACTTGTGTTAAAGTACGTTTTCGTGTGATAAAGGGCAGACTTTCCCCTTTATAGGCGCTACGCGTTTTTTTTGCGCCCCGAAAACTAGTTACTTCGAACACAACAGAACATCCACTTCACCTCATTTCAACTGATAATTTCACTATAATTTACATTGGAATATTTTACAAGAACAAAAAATTCACGCAATATATTTATGAATCTACTAATTTTACTAGCAAATTAAAAAAGCCAGCATTTTCTGCTGGCTAAACGATAACTTTCATTTGTTTTGATTTTAAAACGTCTTCAAACGGTTCTGGGCGGTGATAATAATAGCCTTGTCCAACGTGGCATCCGTGTTCTTTTAAGTACTGATGTTGCGAAATGGTTTCAATTCCTTCGGCTACTACCGTAAGTCCTAATTCATTGCATAAGGTCATGACTGCTTTTACAATCGCCTGGTCTCCTTTACTTTCGTTAATTTCTCGAATGAAGGCACGGTCAATTTTTAAGCAGTGAAATGGGATGTGTTTTAAGTATTGAAGAGATGAATAGCCCGTTCCAAAGTCATCAAGTGACGTCATGATTCCCATACTTCTAAGACGTTTAATCGTTCGTTCTGCAACGTGCAGATTTTCCACTAATACCGATTCTGTAATTTCGAAGTTTAACCACCGTGGATCAAATCCTGAATCCAAGACAATCTCTTTTACCCGTCTGACAAAATTTTTCGTCTTAATTTGTTCGGAAGAAATGTTCAATGATATAGGAACCGGTTTCTTTCCACTCTCCTGCCACCTGACCAAGGCGCGACACACTTCCTCTATCACCCATTCACCAATCCGAACAATCAGGCCTGTTTCCTCAGCCACCGGTATGAACTCTGCAGGGGAAATGGGACCAATTTTTGGGTGATTCCACCGTAACAAGGCTTCCATTCCAACCAACTCACCTGTGTTCACTTCAAATTGCGACTGGTAGTGCAGGGTGAGCTCTTTGTTAATCAGGGCTTTTCTTAATCCATTTTCAATCATGACCTTCTTCGCAAAGTTGTGTTCTTGTTGTCGGTCATAAATCGTAATAACGCCCTTTTCTTTTGCTTTATGCATCGCTAAATCTGCATTTTTGATGAGTGTCACCATATCTTCTCCGTGGTACGGGTATAATGACACACCTATACTAACATCTAGTTGAAACTCTTCAGTATCAATTACAATATTTTCTGACAGTGCTTGTCTCACTAAACTGGCGACTGACTCTACTTCATTTACATACGTATGAGGCGGAAGATTCTGCAGGATTATGAGAAATTCATCTCCCCCCATTCTGCAGGCAATTCCGTCATCTCCGACATTTCTCTGTATACGCTTTGCCAAGGTCATAATAAGTTTGTTACCTAACTCATGACCATACGTATCATTAAACAGTTTAAAGCGGTCAATATCCATATAAATGAGTGCAAAATCATTTCCTTTTGCTTCTTGATTGAAATCTAAAAATTGATGAACATAGTTTCGATTATATAATCCTGTTAGCGTATCCCGAATGACCATGCTTTCCATGGTGATGGATTGAGTAAGCAGCTGTGCCATTGTTTGTATCAATTCCACTTCTGAATCGGTAAAATAGTAAGGCTTCGTATCCAGTGCACATAGTGTTCCCAGGACTTTCCCGCTTTGATCGATGAGCGGAACACCTAAATAACAGCCTTCTCCGCCAAGGCTTTTCGTAATTGGATGGTTTTTCATTCGTCCATCTTTTGAAAGCTGGCATACAATGAGTGGTTCCCGACCACCCTCTAAGCAGTAATGTCAGAATATCGCTTCATACGGCATGATCTCTCCTGCTTCAACTAACGTGTCATGTCGGTTAAACACTTGAATGAAATAGTTATATTTAAAGTCCGTAAGTGTCAAAAAAAACGTGTTCACGTTTATATTCTTTTCTAGCAAATTAAATACAAGTGACGCATTGTTCTCTAGATTATTATAGTAATTTGTATCTCTCGGATGAAAACGCATGGGTGATCCCCCCCACCTAATTAAATCTTATGATATGGTAGCTATTTTGTTAGATAGTGGTACATGTTAGGCAAGGAAACCTTTTTATCTGCCAAACCTGCCTCATACACTGCCTTTGGCATGCCGTACACAACACATGTTTCCTCTGCCTCCACGAAAACGGTACCGTTATTCATTTTCACATATCTTGTGCCTTCTACTCCATCTGTTCCCATACCGGTTAAAATGGCTGTAATGAGCTTTTCTTTGAAGATGGGTGCAGCTGATTGTAGTGTGACATCTACAGATGGTTTGTATAAATACTCACCACTATATGGACCGACGTTGAAGGTTTTTCTACCATCACCATGTTCAATGATTGTCGTTTGGTAACCTGCTGTTGCGATGTAGATGGTTCCCTTTTCCATTACTTCACCATGCGAAGCTTCCTTCACGTTCAGGTTGCACATCTCATTAAAGCGATCTGCCAGTGGTTTCGTGAAGCCTGGTGGCATATGCTGCACAACGAAAACTGGTACAGGAAAGTCAGCCGGGAACTTTGGTAATATTTCCTGAAGAGCAGACGGTCCACCTGTTGAGCATCCAATAATGATTAAATCAGACTCAACAATTATTTCTTTATCCGTTTCTTTTTCTTCCACTTCCTCAACTTTCACTCGCTGCTCCTTGTGAAATGCAGCTTGTATCGAAGCCTTGATTACCTCAAGGAATTGATCCTTCATCCCGCTATTACCTTCAACAAATAAATCATCCTTTAAGATGAAGTCAACAGCACCAAGTTCAAGTGATTTTATCGTTGCAGTGGTACTCTCGTTTGTAAATTGACTAAGCATGACAACAGGAAGCGGTGTCTCAGCCATAATCAGTTCCAATGCTGAAAGTCCATCTATGACCGGCATGTCCAAATCCATCGTAACGAGACACGGTTTCAACCGTTTAATCTTTTCCAGAGCATCCTCACCATTTCTGGCAATTCCAACTACAAATAACTCTGAATCAGATTCAATGATTTCACTGATTGCCTTACGCATAAAGGCAGAGTCATCGACCACCAATACTCCGTAGCGTTTCATCGACATTCTCCTTCCTGTAGTAAAAAGCATTTGCCGCATTCACGAGCTTTAAACCATGGGATTGGCTTGGGAGCATCTCAGCGTGACCTAGAAATAAATACGTATCCGGACGTAAACGCTGGTAGAACGTATCAATCACTTTTTTAATAGTGTCCATGTCGAAATAAATAAGTACATTACGGCAAAAAATCACATCAAACTGCCCTAACGTACCGATAATCTTAGGATCCAGTAAATTAACATTTTGAAACGAGATCATTTTCTTGATGGAAGGATCTACTTCATAATGATCCTGCTTTTCCTGGAAGTACTGAGATAAATAGGATCCGGGAATCCTCCTGAAAGAAAGTGAGTTCTTAAAGTACATACCGGACATTGCCTTATCCAACACTTTTTGGTTAATATCTGTAGCGACAATTTCCACTTCTCCGTCTGAAAACAATCCGGTTTCCTTCACAATCATCCCAAGGGTATATGGCTCTTCTCCTGTTGAGCATGCGGCACTCCAAATCCGAATAGGACGATGCTTTACATGTTGCTTTAAGAAAGGTAAAATATTTTCCTTCAGTTGAAGAAGCTGATGCTCTTCTCGGTAAAAGTAGGTTTCATTAATGGTAATGAGCTCTATAAGCGTTTTCCATTCTGAAGGATTAGATTGTAAATATTCACAGTAATCTGCTGGAGACTGTTTTAAGAATTCCAGTCTAGCCTTTGTTTTGTTTTCTAATGATGCTGTATTCGTTACATAGTTCAATCCAACTTTATGATAAATCAGATCTGCCAGTCTTTTTAGTCCAAAGCTATTCATCATTGATTCTGGCTCCTTTCTTCTATAGTAGAGGAAAACATTCCGTTGATTAGTGATAAATATCACACATGATTGACACTGAAAACAATTTTCCGTTAAAGCTGAGATAAAAAGCCACTGCGATTTCAGGTGGCTTTTTATCTGTATTTTGTTTTGGCTGTTTTCGCATAGATTATTGTTTTCTCGTAAAAATCTCAGGAAGCCGGATTTTTACCTTAGAATCTAGATACTTCTATTCATAAAGTGAGTTGCTCTTTTCTAATCCAGCTCGTTTTGCGTCTAAAACTGGTTGTACAAACAGCATAAGTGATCGAAAAGCATTAATGTTTTAGAAAGAAGCCTTTGTTATTGAATCGATTGTAGTGATCTCTTAATCGTTGTCGCTTGTTCTGATAATACATTTGAGTAGGAATTTGCTTGTTTCATATCGTGTACAATTTTACGTGATCCTTCTTTAGACTGTTGAATGCCAGCTAATAAATCGTTTGTATCAGATAGTTGAGTATCAGACAATGCTGTAATCCCCGAAACAACCTTTGTAGTGTCTTTAATTGTGCTTAAGACCCTGTCACTGTTGCGATCTAATGATTTTGTTTCGCTATTAATCACGTGAATGTCTTGCTTTGTTTTCTCAATGCTACCTTTAATTTCTTCAATGTTAGTTGCTTGCTCTTTTGTTGTGTCTGCAATTTCTACTGTTTGTTTTGTAATGTTTTGTACTAGGCTGACAATACCTGATGTTTCTTTCCCTTGTGCTCTCATTGCAACGGTTACTTGTTGTAATTGCTCACGAGATTGTGCTACTCCTTGTACAATTTCCTTCACATTTTCTACTTGCTCTACTGTGAACGATGTTACTTGTTCTGCTAGATTTGTAATGTGCTCAGTTGCTTTGACAACATCTTGAGCTTGCTTTGCTTGTTCCACTGTCGCACTTGCCATCTGGCGAACTTGTTCTCTCACACTCACTACACTCTTAATGATTTCTTCTACGCCACTTGCTAACTCACGAGCTGTATACGTTACTTGCTCAGACTGGTTCGTTACATTTTCAACCGCGATGACAATTTGTTGTGCAGAGGCCGCTTGTTGCACTGTTGCTGTAGAAACTTGTGTGATTTGATCTTTGGCGTTTCTTACACCTGCCATAATTTCATCAACTGCAATGGCTTGTTCCTTCACTGCATCTGTTACTTGCTCTGCCTGCTGAGTTACCGTAGCAACAGAACCGATAATGGATGTAGCCTGTTTTTCTTGTTCCACCATTGCCGTAGAAATTTGTCGTACTTGTTCCCTTGAATTAATGACAGATTTCATCACTTCTTCAGCACCAATTGTTAGTTCTTTTGTTGCTTGAGTCACTTGTTCAATTTGTGCAGTCATACTTGCTACAGCTTCTACAATACTAGTAGATTGCTTTGCCTGTTCTACTGTTGATGTTGAAACTTGTGCTACTTGTTCTCTTGCATTGCTTACACCAGAGATTACTTCTTCCGCAGCTAATGCCTGTTCCTTCACTGCAGTTGCCACTTGTTCTGCCTGTAATGTTACGTTTTGTACAGAAGCAACAATACTTTCAGATTGCTTCGCCTGCTCAGTTGTCGCTGTTGTAATTTGTAGTACTTGTTCTCTTGCATTTACAACTCCACGAATAACTTCTTCTACTCCAGATGTTAATTCTCTTGAAGCTACAGTTACTTGCTCTGCTTGGTTTGTCACATTTCCGATTGCCTCAACTATTCCCTTTGCCTGAGATGCCTGTTCCACTGTCGCTAATGACACTTGACGAACCTGTTCTCTTGCATTTGTAATACCTGCCATAATTTCTTGTACACCAATTGTTTGTTCCTTTGTTGCAGCTGTAACAAGCTCAGCTTGTTCTGTTACACTTCCAACTGCTTCCACTATCGATTGCGCTTGAGTTGCCTGTGCATTTGTTGCCGTTGTAATTTGAGAAATTTCAGTTGAGATTTGGTCAACCCCGACAACAATCTTCTCAATTGCAACATTTGCATCTTCCGCTAATCGGTTTCCTACTTCTACTTTTTCTGTTCCAATTTCGATTGCTTTAATTGCGTCAGATGTTTCACCTTGTATTCCTTTAATGAGTGTTGCAATTTCTTTTGTTGCTGTTGCTGTTCTTTCTGCCAGTTTTCTTACCTCATCAGCTACTACACTAAATCCTTTTCCATGCTCCCCAGCACGTGCTGCTTCAATTGCTGCGTTTAGAGCTAAGAGGTTCGTTTGTTCTGCAATGTCATCAATGACCTCAATGATGCTGCCGATTTCATTTGAGCTTCTTCCTAGGTTCACCATTACACCAGAAGCCTGCTTTACAACTTCACCGATTTCAAACATACCTGTTATTGATTGAACAATTGCTTGTTTCCCCGCATTTGCATCTTTTTGAACAGTTGTCGCTAAGGCATTTACATTTTCTGCATTGTTTGCCACCTGCTCGATTGATGCTGCCATTTCTTGTATAGATGAAGACGTTTCTACTGCAGAAGACGACAAGCTTGTTGCATTCGATGCCACACCTTGAACAGAATTTGCCATTTGCTCAATGGCTGCTGAAATTTGCTCAACCGAACTTGCTGTACTTTGTGAATTTCCAGCTACTTGTTCAACAGATGCTGCCATTTCCTCGATTGCTGCTGCTGATTCTTGTGCAGATGCTGTTAAGCTTTCTGCATTTCTAGCTACTCCTTTAATTTGACTACCCATTTCTTCAATGGCTGCTGATACTTCTTCTACTGAACGCGAAGTGCTCACAGCATTACCCGCTACTTGTTGAATAGACGCGGCAAGCTCTTGAATGGAATCAGATGTTTCTTTTGCTGAGCTTGTTAAGCTTTCACTATTTCCAGCTACTCCTTTTATAGATACAGCCATTTCCTCGATAGAAGCAGAGATTTGCTCAACGGAACTTGCTGTACTTTGAGAGTTTCCTGCCACCTGTTGAATAGAAGCTGCCATTTCTTCGATTGCAGCAGAAGTATCTTTTGCTGATGCAGTTAGACTTTCTGCATTTCCTGATACTCCTTTTATTTGACTGGCCATTTCTTCAATTGCAGCTGATACTTCTTCGACTGATCCTGAAGTACTCACTGCATTTCCTGCTACTTGTCCAATGGATGCGGCTAATTCTTGAACTTGGTGAGAAGATGATACTGCTGCTTCTGTTAATTGTTCTGCATTTCCCGCCACACCTTTCACAGATTGACTCATTTGCTCAATTGAGCTAGAAATTTGCTCAACAGAGCTTGCTGTACTTTGTGCATTTCCTGCTACTTGCTCAACAGATGCAGCCATTTCTTGGATCGCAGCTGACGTTTCTTCAGCAGATGAAGCTAAGCTTTCAGAATTTCCGGATACATTTTTGATTTGAGCACCCATTTCTTCGATTGCTGCAGATACTTCTTCAATTGATTTTGAGACACTGTCCGCATTTCCCGCTACTTGTCCAATTGATGCAGCCATTTCTTGAATTGTTGCTAACGTTGTCTTAGATGAATCGGTTAAAGAGATAGCGATTTCTGCAACCTTACCAATTGATTTATCCATTTGTTCAATCGATTTTGAGATTTCTGCTACAGACATTGTTGTGTTTTCTGTATTTCCACCAACTTGTTCAATGGATGCGGCCATTTCTTGAAGGCTGCTCTGAACATCGATTGTAGAGGTTTTTAAACTTTCTGCATTTTGGACGATTCCTCTAATTTGCTTGCTCATCAGTTCAATGGCAACCGTAATCTTATCAACAGAGCGAGATGTTTCATCTGAAGTTGAATAAATCAGTTTACTAGAGTCCGCAATCGTTGTAATGACACCATTTGCACCATTTAAGCTATTGTCTAATTGGTTTGTATTCTTTAATATCTCTTGTACAGCTTGGTTTAGTTTTGATAGTTTTTGCTGTGTACCATCTAATGAACCAGATTGTTCCTCCATATTGTGAGTAAACTGTTCCATCGCTTTTTGCATGTGCTTTAAGCTATCAATCATATCCTCATTTGATTCTGTAATTCTCTTATAGTCATTATTTGTTTTTAACCAATTTAGCGCTAATTTTTTCGTTACACTCATGATAGATCCTCCTAGTTTGTTACTTCATGTAGAAGTGGTTTTTGGTTTTGAATCGCTTTGGATAAGCTAGTTACGTCAACAATTAACGCTACACTGCCGTCTCCTAAAATCGTGGCTCCTGACACGCCTTCCATTTTTCCTATATATGAACCTAGTGATTTCACGACAATATCTTGATTCCCTAACAACTCATCCACAACAAGTCCAATTTTCTTCTCTGCAATACCAACAATAATGATTGATAAATTTTTCTTTTTCGTTTCTACTCTTGGTACTTGCAAGAAGTCGTGCAGCCATAATAACGGTACAACCTGGTCTCTAATCTTTATCACTTCTTGCTGATGGATTGTTTGAATCTCATTTGCTGACACTCTCACAATCTCAACAATACTTGTCATCGGCAGGGCATAAATTCGCTGATTTAGTTTAACGAGAAGTCCTGTTAAGATTGCTAGTGTTAACGGCAGTTTCACGATAAACTTTGTTCCTTTTCCTTGCGTCGTTTCGATATCGATAATTCCGTTTAACTTCTCAATATGACTTCGAACAATATCCATTCCAACACCACGCCCGGATACATCACTGATTTGAGCTGATGTTGAAAAGCCCGGATGGAAAATCAACTGATTAATTTGCTGCTGCGTGAGTGCTTGTGCATCATCTTCTTTAATTAAGCCTTTTTTCAATGCTGATTGTGTTATTTTTTCCGGGTCAATACCTGCCCCGTCATCTTCAATCGAGATAATGACATGATTTTCTTCATGAGAAGCCGTTAAGCGAATGGTACCTGTTTTCGTTTTTCCATTTGCTTCTCTTTTCTCTGGTGTTTCTAAGCCATGGTCTATCGCATTACGAAGTAAGTGGATAATTGGATCTCCAATTTCTTCAATAACGTTTCGGTCCAGCTCTGTTTTGTGTCCCTCCATGATAAAGTTCACTTCTTTATCTAATGATTTGCTTAAGTCTCTCATCATGCGAGGAAAACGATTGAACAGCTTCTCAATTGGAATCATTCGTGTCTTCATCACTGTTTCCTGAAGCTCAGAGATCACTCTAGAGAAATGAGCTGATATTTGATCAAGTTCTACAACTGTTTCATCTGTGTGATAACGCTGACCTAGTATCGTCCCCACCTGATTAATTCTTGTCTGATCAATGACAAGCTCTCCTACTAGATTCATTAATTTCTCAAGACGATCTACATCTACACGAATGGATTGAGGTGCCTTTTGAGCAGTTATTTCATTTACTTGTCCTTTTGGCTGCTCAGGTTGTTCCGGTTTTTCTTCTTCTTTCTGTTTTATTGGGCAAATCGTAAAGTCTTCTATTTCAGCTAATGTGTTGCATTTTTCTTCAATCGCTGCGAGATTCTCTTCTGATTGAATCAAAAATTCAATGGTAGAAAATGCAGAATCCTCGACTCCCTCTTGTTCTAGTGAAGGTGTAATTGACATAATCGTTCCAAAGTTTTCTAGTAAACTCTTAATCACGAATCCTCTTACTAGCTTGAACGCGCAAGATTCTTGGATGACAAAGGTACATTGATAATCATTGCCCTCCTTTGGTAGCTCCTGCTTCTGATCATCTTCTTTCTTTGCCTGCATGGAGCTCGTTTCACTCTTCGGCTTGTCCAGCAGATTACGTAGTCCTATAATCAGATCTTCACGTACTGTTGCCTCTTGCCCACTGGCATATTCTTCTTTAATCACTTTTAAATGATCTAGAGCATCGAATAATAATGAAATCATTTCACCTGTCACACATAGTGTGTTGTTACGAATTTGGTCCAGCACGTCTTCCATACCATGGGTGAGATTTTTCATTTCATCAAATCCCATCGCCGAGGAGGATCCCTTTAACGTATGTGCCACTCGAAAAATTCGCTGGATAATTTCTGCTGATTCACCCTTTTGCTCCAGTTCCAAAATACATTCATCAAACAACTGAAGCTGTTCTTCAACCTCCTCCAAAAAGGCGGTTAAAAATTCCTCTTTATTGATCTCATAGGACATCTCATCACTTCCTACTAATTAAAAATACTTGCAATACGCAATATGCTTACAAGCTCACCGTCTGTTTCTCCTATGCCTTCGAAAAAATGCTCTTCCGATTCGTTTACCATCTCCGGTGGAGGCTGGATTTCAGTAAACTGTGTCACCTTGCTAACAGAATCAACTACCATTCCTACCATGTCGTCTTTATAATTTAAGACCATAATTCTCGTTGATTTAGTAGGAGGAATTTCCTCTAATCCAAATCGTTTACGAAGACTAATGATCGGAACAATTCTTCCTCTTAAATTAATGACTCCCTTTACACTTGGATCTTGATGGTGCATTTCTGTTATTTTCTGAAGCCTAATCACTTCATGAATATCGTATATTTTCAGAGCAAACAACTCTTTCCCAAGCTCTAATACAACATATTGTTCTAGCTGAACCTTGTTCATTTCATCACCCTTTTTTTATTTTGTATTTGGGTATCTGTTATTATTTTCGGTCAAAAACGGTCAACTATATATCACCGTTGGCTCCTATCTTTTTACCCAAAAAAGTCGAAAGTAGGAGTTAACTCCTAGACTTATACTCCTAGGAAAAGAAAATTCGGTGCCAGAAAATTCGGTGCCAGGCACTTCCCGAATTTTGTCGAATAAAAAACCCTCACGTTTTGTGAGGGTTAATTGGCCACTGCTTGATTCTCCATTTTTAATTTATATATGATTGTAATTAATTGTAGTCGATCGGTTACGTTTAATTTACGGAAGATATTTGTAATATGATTTTTCAATGTATTTTGGGTGATAAATAACTTTTCAGCAATTTCTGTATTTTGGAGACCTCCCGCAATGAGGATAGCTACTTCCTTTTCCCTTGATGTGAGGTCTCTCATTTCTCTGATTACATCTTCACAGTTAAAATGAAACGACTGGTTTTCTACTGGTTCTAAACGACTATCCACTTGTTCTAGCTTATAATACGGAATCCTTGTAGATCCTGTTTCCGATAAGTTGCCAAATGACACCATCTCTGTTAAAGCAGGCAATACATCATCAACTGTCCGACCAATTTTGATTGATATGCCTTCTAATGTTTCAAATGAAAATGGATTATTGGAAAAATAGTGTAAAATCTCGTCTCTGATAGTTCTACCGCTACTCTGCACCGATAATCTCCTCCTTCTCTTGTTGTTTCCCGACTAAATAATGTTCCTAAGATATAGTACCATCCAAGGTATTCTAAGTAGAAGAAGAAGTATTAGGTTATAGAAGTGAATGTTGGAAATTCACTTAAACAATTATTATACAGACATTATTCAATATTTATATGAACAATTTTCCTTTAACTAGCTGAGCTTACTTGTTACCAGGAAATCAAATGACATGAATACAAAAATACCTCAGTTATAACAGCTCAATATATGGAGTTGTTTCTATAGGTCTTACAATCATCTTCCCAGATGTACGTCCTGCTGGTGATTTTAGAATTTGTAAATATTGATAATGATCGGAATGAATTCGAATGATTCCATTTGATGTCTTTTCAACCATTGATTTAATTTCTGTAGAAATTTGGTCTTCATTGTAGGTAGTGAAGGTTGTGATACCTAATGTCCTTTTAAGTGCGACAAATTCAGGATAGTATTGCCTAAAGAACGCTTCACCTCTACTCGTAATAATCGTACTCAAGTCATAATAGTAGCACCATTTTTCACCGTTTTTCACTGCCTCTACAGGAGAGACTTTCTTCAGTAAAAAGGGAATGACCTCTTCATTTGGTAGAGAATGTACAACAACATCCTTATATGGCTCCGAAACTGGTCTATTATAGGGATCTACTATCGAGAGTCTTCCATCCTGCGCTAATTGTTTCAAGGATACCCCTTGCCTTTCAAAAATTCGATCTAGATCTTCGACTAATAAACTTTCACTTAAAATGGTGACAAAGTTTTCACCAGCTCGAATTCTGCTCGCAATGAGCACAGATAAAAAGGGGCGGAAGTGTGATCTACTGTCCACCGGGATTGCCCATTTTGTACCAGGAGCAATTCCACCACCAATAGCATCATCCAGCTTGGGTAATCCTGTCGTCTTGTAATCGCCTTTTATAAATTCACCAGGATTCCTACCCGACGGCACAACAAAAACCCCATAATTTTTTTTGAATTTATAAAGGTGTTTTCCTTCTAAAAAATTAACACCTCTTAACTTTTGAACTTCCAGCTTACGATTTCTCTCTCCACTTTCAGTTGTCTCAGTTGTTAAATCGATAACACCATCTTTTACAAAATGCTCATATCTCGTATTTTCATTTGTTCTCTCACTAATCAAGATGGATGTAATATGATGTTTCTTCAAGATGTTTGTTGCTACATGTAACAGTTTTCTCATATGTGCTGAATTCTTTTCCGCCTTCAGCAAGGTAATACTATCAATCAGTATTCGCTTACAGTCAATTTCTTTAATCATCGATTCCAACAAACCTTGGATACTCATTAAGTCTTCTAATACGTAATCAGGACTCATCCCGACAATTCGAAGTTTTCCACTTTTCTCATGACTGTCTAAGTCCCAATTATAATTATTCATGTTTCGTTTAATTTGAGCTGGTGCCTCTTCAAATGATATGTAAATTCCACTATGATTATATTTCTGTATTCCTTCAATTAAGAATTGCAAACCAAGTGTTGTCTTACCCGAGCCTGGGTCACCTTCTAATAATATTGATGAGCCAACTGGAATTCCCTGGAATAGTATGTCATCTAGTTCCTGAATCCCGGTTTTTATGTACTGATTTTCCAAGCCCTTCCCTCCTATTAAAAGTTGAAGTAACACTTATTATTCCCAACATTTGATAACGTTACACAAGGAAAAAGGAGAGCTACCAGGCTCTCCTTTACTTAAACGCAATCGTTGCGGTGATGGCTTTTTTCCACCCATTGTATAATGTATCTCGTGTTTCCTCATCCATTTTCGGGGTAAAGCATGTATCCAATGCCCACCCGTTTGAAATCTCATCTTGGCTTTTCCAGAATCCTACTGCAAGACCCGCTAGGTATGCAGCTCCAAGGGCTGTTGATTCATTTATAACAGGTCTTTCCACCGGTACATTGAGCATATCACTTTGGAATTGCATTAGGAAGTTGTTGGATACAGCTCCTCCATCTACACGTAGCTTTTGGAGACGAATACCCGAATGAACTTCCATTTCATGCAGCACATCCTTTGTTTGATAAGCTAATGATTCAAGCGTAGCACGAATGAAATGCTCCTTAGAGGTACCTCGAGTTAATCCGAAGACAGCACCTTTTACATCACTTTCCCAATAAGGTGTGCCTAGCCCAACAAAAGCAGGAACAACATACACACCTTCAGATGAAGCAATACGTGTCGCATATTCTTCGCTATCCTTTGCAGATCGCAGCATGCGTAATCCGTCACGTAACCATTGAATCGCAGAGCCTGCAACAAAAATACTACCTTCTAATGCATACTCTACTTTTCCGTCAATTCCCCATGCAATCGTTGTTAACAATCCTTGATCGTTCTTAATTGCCTCTTCTCCAGTGTTCATCAACATAAAGCAGCCTGTGCCGTACGTATTTTTTGCCATTCCTCTTTCAAAGCAGCCTTGACCAAATAATGCTGCCTGCTGGTCTCCTGCTACCCCTGCAATCGGAATTTGCTGTCCGAAGAAAACAGCCTTACTTGTATGACCATATATTTCGGAGGAAGGTCGTACTTCTGGCAATAGTGACTTGGGGATATTTAGTATTTCTAAGATTTCATCATCCCACTTCAGGTCATATATGTTGTACATCAGTGTACGCGAAGCATTTGAATAATCCGTCACATGCACGCGTCCACCTGTTAGCTTCCAGATGAGCCATGTATCAATCGTACCGAACAGCAACTCGCCTTTCTCTGCTTTCTCTCTTGCTCCCTCAACATTGTCTAAAATCCATTTCACCTTAGTTCCAGAAAAGTAAGCATCAATCAACAGTCCTGTCTTTTCACGGAACAATGAATTGTAACCGTTTTCCTTTAACTCCTCGCAAATGGAAGCCGTTTGTCTTGATTGCCATACAATGGCATGATAAATGGGCTGACCTGTTGCTTTATCCCACACAACTGTCGTTTCACGCTGATTCGTTATCCCAATTCCAGCAATTTGTTCTGGACGAATATTGGCTTCTGCCAAGCAAGATGAAATAACAGATACAATTGAACCCCATATTTCATTTGCATGATGCTCCACCCAGCCTGGATGTGGAAAGTGCTGCGTAAACTCCTTTTGTGATGTATGAACAATTTCTCTTTTATGATTAAACAAAATCGCTCGTGAGCTCGTTGTCCCTTGATCGAGTGCTAATATATACGTTTCCATGTCTCTCCTCCTTATGTTTCTTCTTATCTCTATTACAGGGGAAGATTGTTGCTTCCGTCAAGTTTTTCTGTCATGTTCCTATTAATGATCAAGTTTGTTTTGTGATAGTTACGTTAAAACATCCATACCATATTATAAAATACGGAATTTCTATCAAAAAATACCGAATCCTAAAGTTGAACTGGGTATTTTTATCTCTATTTATCTCCTATCTTACCAACAAAAAATTCTGTTTTCTTTTCATTATGCTTCTCTGTAATGACAGCATACGCTAAATATCCATTCGTAAAGATCGGCTTAGATACCATGCCTCCTTTTTCCTCTAAAAGGGAATAGACTTTATCATTTTTCAGATTTGATAATCGTATATCGTTCATCGCATAGCGGAATAACAAGGTATGTTCGTTAACAAATATGGGCGAATCAGTCGTTAAGCGGTCACCTGTTTGATACACATGTTTTGTTTTCTGTTCATTTTGTTCGACAACTGTTAAATGGCCTTCTCCTGTGTAAACAAAATAATTTTCATTAGATATAAAATCAAGAATCCTGTCTTCATCTATAAAGGAGGTAACGGGTTGACCTTGAGTATTGTATAAGCTCATATTTAATTTCTTTTCACCATTTTGGAAAATGGACTTATACAGAAGGAAATCGTCATCTACTCCCTTTTGAAGGATAAAATATTCACCATCTCTTGCATCACTCTCATCTAGAATGCTACTAGTAATTGTCGTTTTTTCGTTGCTGCTCGCGTTATAGCTCATTAGCCTTGATTCGAGACGAGTTCCCGTAAACTCATATTCAATCCAGTTTATGGAGTCAGTCCCAAGCCTTATTGTAGGGGCTGGTGTATCTTTCGTGCTTCTGCCAGTAGAAATGGTATGTACGTTACCAGTTGATAGCTCTAATTGCTTGATTTCCCATTCAATATCAGTTGTCTGCTTCGTATTGTATTCTGGCCAAAATAACTTCCCATTGATGCCTGTTACATCTGATATACCATTAGAGTGGTAAAGAACACGACATTCGTTTCTTTCTCTAGAAAACTCAATAATTTCATGCTTCTGATCTCCATAGAATAAGAATATGATTCTATGATCGTCTACATAGGAGGGTGCAATGGTTCCTTGTGGGCATGACGGGATGTTCATGTTATAGTTCATTTGCTGTATAGTACGGTCCCAGGTTGATACATTCCTCATATACTTTTGTACGTCAGGACTTACTTTTTCTTTACCCTTACCTTCTTTTTCAACTACATCAACGTCTGGTTCCTCTTCTTGTATATCTAATGCAGATTTATTGTTCGTACAGGCAGATACAAATAAGACGATGATTATAAGTAGAGACTGCTTTAATACTTTCATATCATTAGACCCCTTTTTCATTTTCATTGCCAACATATTACTTGACGGTCAGATCTCTCTAAATTGGTTTTATTTTCAATAAATATATTACAATCTTACCATTGGTTGTTTTCTATTTGTATTTAAAAAACATAGGTGTTTCTACTAATAAACCTTTCACTATTCACAGTCTCTAAGATAAAAATCATCAATTAGTCTTTTAATAAAGCTCTTTACGTTACTATTTCAAAATAGACTTTTACAAATTCTCTAAACCATACATAATGGTAAGTATAACGTAAATGTATTCGTGAGATTTCTATTTCAACTTAACTAAAGGAGGGCAAGCTCCATGGAAAAAGTAAATATTCAGGAAAAGTTCTCACTGTTTCATGATCATTGGAATCCAAAGATTGCTGGCGAGGTCAATGATATTCATGTGAAATTCGCAAAACTAAAAGGGGAATTTGTTTGGCATCAGCACGAGCATGAGGATGAGATGTTTCTTGTTGTTAAAGGAACGCTATTACTTAAGTTTCGTGATAAGGATGTTTGGTTACATGAAGGAGAGTTCATCGTTGTTCCTAGGGGTGTCGAACATTTGCCTGTTGCTGAAGAAGAGGTTCATGTACTCTTACTCGAGCCTAAATCGACACTAAATACAGGAACAGAGATTAATGAAAGAACGGTTTCGGAATTAGATACAATTTAGGTGATAGTTCGTCATTTGTTATAAAGTGAAAAGAGCAGTCCGCTTTTAGACTGCTCTTTTTCCTACCTAACGCTTCATTGTTCATGCTTTTTAATGATATTTTCTAACCGCTTTAGCTCAGTAACATCACGACCGATAACAATATAGTTCTTAACTTCACCATTGCTTTCTTTGACTGGATTAACGGTCATCTCAAGAGTAAGCCAATCACCACTTGAATGCTGCAAGCGGAATGTAATTTTATCTGATGTTTTATTTTCTAGCATGAATTGAAAATGTTGTGTTACTAGTAGACGATCATCCGGATGACAAAGCTCGGTTATATTTTTCCCTTCAAAGTGTGAAGCTGGGTAGCCAAGTATCGTTTCATGTGAAGGAGAAGCGTAGGACAGCACCCCAGTTGAATTAACGATTCCAATGAGGTCTAGCATATTCTCCGTAATCAGGCGGAATTTCGCCTCACTATCCTTTAGTGCTTTTTCCATTTTCTTTCGTTCTGAAATATCAATGGCCGAACCGATTACTTCAACAATTCTTCCACCTCTTTTAACAGGCTTTAATGAAGCTAAATAGACAAGCTCCCCTACTCTACCTTCATACGTTACCTTTTCACCATTCCAGGCTCGTTCATAGCAAGATGTCTTTCTCTCGACTTCATGTAAGGGATAGAAATCCTTCAGTTCTTTTCCAATTACATCTTCAGGTAGTAGACCTATTGTGTACATAAGCTCCCCATCACATAATGTATGGATAAATGTATCACCTTTTTTCTCAAACTTAAACGTCATGCCTTGCTGCTGACGTATTGTATCCACTAATTCCTGGCGAGCCAGCTGCACGGATTCTTCTAGTTCTATTCGCTGATTTGAATCCTTTGGTATTCCGAATTGATGCACCAGTTTTTCAAGGTGTTCAAATTGTTGAACAATTTCTTCAGGTGGAATTGGCCTGCTGAACAAATACCCTTGAGCTGCATCACATAAATTTCGTTGCAGAAATAGTAAATGTTCTCTCGTTTCAACACCTTCTGCAATAACGGTCAGTTTCAGTTGATGTGCCATTCCGATAATGGTTCTAACAATCGCCCCATCATTCGAATCACTCGTGCTGTTTCTTACAAACGATTGATCAATCTTTATCTTATGAAGCGGCACTTCTTTTAAATAATGCAAGGAGCTATAGCCTGTACCAAAGTCGTCTAAGCTAATTTGGACACCTACTTTTTCAAGTTCCTTTAAGACTTTGATTCCATGCTCTTTATCTAACAACATACTTTCTGTAATTTCTATTTCTAAGTACTGTGGTGATAGTCCTGTTTCCTCTAATATCTGACTGATCGTTTCAATAAGATTCGGTTGATACAGCTGCCTTACAGATAAATTAACAGACATAACAAACGGAGGAAGTCCTTGTTTCTGCCAACGTATCGCTTGCTCACACGCTTCTCTTAAAATCCATTCGCCGAGTGGAATGATGAGACCTGTTTCTTCCGCAAGAGGGATGAAATCCAATGGTGGAATAAATCCCTTTTTAGGATGGTTCCAGCGTATTAATGCTTCAACTCCTGTAAACTTTCCACATTTTAAATCAAGCTTTGGTTGATAGTGAAGGATAAATTCGTTTCCTTCAATACCTTTTCGCAAACTTGTTTCATTTTTTAATTTTTCAAATGTGCTACTTTCCTTCTTTGAATTAAAGAAATGAAAGGTATTTTTTCCATTTTGCTTTGCCTGATACATCGCAGAATCCGCCTTTTTTAGCAGCGTATCCACGTCTGTTCCGTCCTCAGGATACATACTGATACCAATACTTGGTGTAACGTAGATCTCGTAATGTTCTAGGGAAAAGGGCGTTTCAAAACATCTTATAATTTTTTGGGCAACACCCTCTGCTTCCTTTCGATTCTTTACTCGTCGAAAGACCGTAAACTCATCTCCGCCCACTCTTGCCAGACTTTGATCCTGGAAGATTTTCTTTTTCAATCGAAGGGCTACAGCTTTTAATAAAATGTCTCCTGTCGAATGTCCTAATGAATCGTTCACTTGCTTAAATCGATCCAGGTCAAAAAAGAACACAGCTAACGGTTCCTCATGTTCCTGTTCTATTACCGTCTTCAACTGATCGTACGTATAGTTACGATTATACAATCCTGTTAAAGAATCATGATACGCCATAAATTTAATCGTTTCTTCATTTTTCTTTCGCTCTGTTATATCAATGACCGTCCCAATGATGGCAGGTTTTCCTTTATGCATCGCTTGGGCTCCATGCACTTCTATATAGACCGTTGACCCGTCTTTTTTCATCGCACGATATTCATCTCGAAAATTTTCCCCTTCCATGTATAGGCGCTGAGTCATCATTCCCAATACATATTGCCGGTCTTCGGGGTGTACAAGTTGAATCGCATCCATACCAATTAACTCGTCTTTCTCATATCCGGACAACTCTACAAGCTTCTGGTTCACATATACGTATTTCCCATCTTGAATTAAATAAATACTGACAATTGAATCCTCTGTTAAATTTCGATATTGAGACTCTGCCTCTGCCAACGCATTTTTGGTTTCTTTATAAGAAGTTACATCTTTTATGATCGAGAAAACCTCTTCGACCTTATTGTTTACGATAATCGGGAGATTGGTGATATTCATGTCAATTGGCTGTCCATTTTTATGATAAAGAACCGTATCACAGGTTGTCGGAATTCCTTCTGTTGCTTTCTTAAAGCTTTCGAGCGTTATGTCTAATTTCTCCTTCGCAACGTAAGGGATAAATGATTTATTTAATAATTCCTCCACTGAATAACCATAGTGAGAAACTACATTGTTAGCACTTACGATTTTACCTTCTAAATCAAAGGTAATGATTGTATCTGGATTATTCTTGAATAATGATTCATAAAATTCACCTGTTTTCAGAGTTTGGTTTAATCGCCTCTCTGTTCTTCCATGTATAATAATATAAGCTATAATAATTGCCAGCAGTGCCAAGCAAATCCAATAGACCATCATGCTACACTCCAATACCGAAAACTTCTTGTATACGTTATCCCGCAGGTACAATATCATCCACTTCACTAAAATGAAAATGCTCTACAGTCTTTGCATCATCTAAATAAACCAAAAAACTCCGATCTCTTACGTTAACATTTACGATTCTACCAACTAGTATGTGTCTTCCTTTCTTTTTCAACACGACTTTTATGTGCAATAAGCACTTATCTTTTTCCCATTGTTGAATCTTTTGCATTAACGTTTCCATCCTTGTCTACCTCTCTCTTGATGTCATAATGTAAGGGTGGAGTAAGAAAACCTGGAAATACCCATGGCTTTCATCTAAGTTAAAATAAAAAACCACCTCTTTAGAAGGTGGTTTTTCTGTCCATCCCTTCGGCAGCCCGGCGGTCATCGCATGTTTAATGCATTAGATCCGTGGCTTTGCGTCACTACCTTTCGATAGCTTTGCTATTATCGGTGGATAAATGTCATCCTAATACTTATATATCGGATCATTTTTATCATTCTTTAGGATTTAGCCATAAAAAACAAAGGAATTTCGAACTATATTTTTATGAACTAGGCTTTTTTCGTAAACATTGCTGCTATTATTTAGACATAAAGTTGCCATAGATGAACGTGATGCTCTTCTTATTCGAAAAACAACATTCTATGCGAAAACAGCCATGAACTAACTAAAAGGGTGATTAACATGAGCAGAATCCAAAACAGAAAACAAATATCCACTTCCCTTCTTCAAACGTTTAAATCAATGAAGCTTCTTTATAAACTAGCAATCGTCTTAGTTGTACTTTTTTTCGTAGGACTCCTCCTCCTCAATATTCTCATCCAGGTTTCTGATGTTAGTAAGCTTGAACATCCTGAACCAGTGCCAACATTAATCTTTGATAAAGATGGAGAAATTGCCAGTTCAATTTCAAACTCAAAAATTGAAGGAGTTCAGTTAGAGCAACTATCACCACATCTCATTCATGCTGTTATTGCCACAGAGGATCAACGCTTTTACAAGCATAGCGGATTGAACTACTTCGGAATTGCGCGTGCTCTATTTAATAACCTGACAAGTGGTGAAATCGTCGCAGGCGGCAGTACCATTACCCAACAACTTGCTAAAAATGCATTTTTAACTCATGAGCAAACGTACTCGAGAAAAATAAAAGAAGTGTTGATTACGAAGAAAATAGAACGATCCTATACAAAAGACGAAATACTAGAAAGATATTTAAATCAGATTTATTTTGGCGAAGGTTCCTGGGGCATTGGCCGGGCATCTCATGTGTACTTTGGGAAAACTCCTGCAGAACTAAACATCAGTGAAGCAGCAACACTTGCAGGACTTCTAAAAGCTCCCAGTCATTATTCACCGTATAAAAACATGGAACTATCTCAAAAACGGAGGAATATCGTTCTTTCACTAATGGAGGAAGAAGGCTATATTACACACGCTGAGATGGAAAAAGCTAAAGGTGAATCCATCGCTTTATCCCAAAAAGAGGACGAAGATTACAAAGGCCGATATCCATATTATGTTGACAGGATTTTGGAAGAAGCTAATGAGAAATACAACCTATCAGAAACTGAAATTTTATCTGGAGGCTTACGAATTTACACTGAATTGAATCCAAGTATTCAACAGGTTGCAGAACAAGTGTATAAAGAAGAACAACATTTCCCGCAGGGTACCACTGACCAAATGGTTCAAAGTGGCTCTGTATTTATCAATCCAAAAACGGGTGGAGTTGTAGCGTTAGTTGGAGGGAGAGGTGAATTTTCTTATGGAGGCTTCAACCATGCTACAGACTTAGTTAGGCAGCCTGGATCCACAATGAAGCCACTCGCTGTGTATGCACCTGCCTTGGAAAAAGGCTATGAATTATATGATTCACTTCTGGATCGCCCCATACGCGTGGGTACGTACGAACCAAAAAATTATGACGGGCAGTATCGAGGTGAAGTTTCCATGTATGACGCTGTCGTGAATTCCTATAACATTCCCGCTGTCTGGCTATTGTATCAAGTGGGACTCGATTTAGGTGTCCAATCGGTTGAACGGTTTGGCATTCCACTTAGTGAAGAGGACCGGGTACCAGGAATTGCACTCGGTGGGATGAATGAAGGCACCTCTCCCCTTGCCATGGCTCAAGCCTTTTCTGCGTTTCCAAACGAAGGGAACATGATGGAAGCTCATGCGATTACAAAAATAGAAAACGCAGAAGGAGAGCTCATCGCAAGCTGGAAGGAAACATCTAAGAAAGTACTGGATGAAGATGTTGCACAGAAAATGAATTATATGCTAAAAGGTGTCGTAGATAAAGGAACCGGAAAAAACGCACAAGTCGATGGTCTCGAGGTTGCCGGAAAAACAGGTACAACCGAGGTACCATTTGAGGGTACGAACGGCGGTTCAAAGGATCACTGGTTTATCGGCTATACTCCATCTCTTGTAGGAGCTGTCTGGCTAGGCTATGACAAAACAGACGAGAGCCATTACTTAACCTCCTCCAGTAGTCAAACTGCGGCAGTTGTATTTCAAAAAATACTTGAAGGATCTAAAGACGAGATTACCGATGAAAGCTTTAATTTCACTGCAGTAGCAAAATATACAAAAGAGTATGAGAAGAAAAAGGAAGAAGAGGAAAAACAGAAAGAAAAGAAAGAGAAAAACAATAAAGGGAAAGGCAAAGGACGAGATAAAGATAAAGATAAGGAAGAGAAAAATAAAGGAAAAGGCAAGGATAAGAAGAAAGAGGACGACGAAGAAGATGAGGATGAATAAAGAAATGGCTAGCACTCTTTACAAGTGCTAGCCATTTTTTCATCACCCAAACTGCCATACACTGTGACTCAAGTTCCCATAACGATAACTACGGTGAAGTAAGCTCGCTTTTTTACTCTGATCGGCTGCACCCATCGCATAGAAAATCGGAATAAAGTGCTCATTTCCATATGGCGGTACTGCAATTTCTGCTGCCGGTGCCAGCTTGTCGTATTGAAATAAAGAGTCTGTATCCCACTTCTCAATGTGCTCTGCCAACCAATTATCAAAGTCTAGAGCCCATTGATCCACACTTTCATTGCTGCTCATCATTTTTACAGCTCTTAAATTATGAACAGTACCACCACTCGCAATCACCAGGACATCTTTTTCTCTAAGTGATTGAAGGGATTGACCAATTTTATACTGTTCTTCTGGTGTCAGGTTAGGATTAACAGACATTGATAATACTGGAATATCTGCATCCGGGTACATCTTTTTCAGAACAACCCATGCTCCATGGTCTAAGCCACGATTCGTGTCTACTTGATACGTTACACCTGCATTCTCAAACAGTTCCTCCATATCCTTAGCGGTTTCTAGATGTCCTTTTGCAGGATAGACAATGCGGTATAACGCTTCCGGAAAGCCACCAAAATCATAAATGGTGGAATAATCTGATGCTTCACTAAGCATTTGAACAGGTGATTCCCAATGAGCTGAAAATAGGACAATTGCATTCGGCTTTGGTAATGACTTTCCTAAAGACTGTAAAAATTGTGTATACTCATTATCCTCAATCGCTAATAACGGAGCGCCGTGTGCGACAAATAAAGATGGTAACATGATTATTCCTCCTTCAACTTTTCTATCCAGTTTATAAAATCCTGTTGGTTTTGTAATGAAACCGTATGGGGTGCTTTATAGCTTCGAAACGTAACATTTGCACCTACCTGTTCAAAATACTGTTTACTCTCGACTCCCCACTCATATGGTAAGACTTGATCATACTGACCATGAGAGATGAAAACAGATACTTCCTCTACACTTTTTTGGGTGTACTCCTCTTTAACAAAAGCAGGAATATATCCACTTAATGCAACGATTCCTTTGATTCTATTACCAAGAGCTAATGCTAAGGTTTTTGAGAGAATCGCACCTTGGCTAAATCCGAGTAAAAACAGATGTTTCGTGTCAATATTGTAGTGGTCAATAGTGTAGTCAATAAAACTAGAAAGCCTTGTAATCGACTCATCAAACACATCGCGGTGCGGTTTCCCATAACCTTCAATTGTGAAAAAGGCGTACCCAGAAGGCTGCTGGATGTGACCACGAATACTAAATAGATAAAATTGCTCTTCTAAACCCTCTACTAAAGAAAGCATGTTTTTTTCGTTGCTACCCATTCCATGCATAAGGAAAATGACAGGGTATTTTTTTAGAGGATCTATATGATTGGGTTTTCTAACTTCATATATCATTGGTGCGTTCATGCTGTTCACCTCATTCCTTCTTAATTACGTCCCATACTAATGAATTCAGTATTACCACTATTCACAATAGTGATGTTTTCTAATATAGATATTTGTTATCTATAAGTTAACAAAATGGTGTATAGATTGTCAATAATAAATTTGCTATTATAGAAATAAGTATTTTATTAGAAAACTATTGAGGTGACGAAATGGAGATCGGTACTAAAGTACGTGCAATACGAAATAGAAAGAAAATAACGATTGCCCAAATGTGTGAAGGAACGGGCTTATCGAAAGGATTCATCAGCAATGTTGAAAACAACAACACCTCCCCTTCAATCTCTACATTACAAACAATTGCTTCTTTTCTAGATGTTCCACTTCCTTATTTATTATTAGAAAAGAACCAGCACATGAATGTCGTTCGAAAAGAGGAACGAACGACAACAACCTTTAACGGTTTATCCATTGAGCATTTAACCACACGTGGCGGCTTACGAACAATGATTGTAGAAGTACCACCAGGGAGTTCGATCGGTAAGCCACATGCTCACGAAGGAGAAGAATGCCACCTCGTGTTACAAGGGAAGATTTTAGCGCAACAAGGTGAAGATTCATTTTTATTAGAAGAGGGTGACTCATTCAGTTGGAATGCCAGTGTACCTCATTATGTAAAGAACATCAGTGAAGAAAAGGCGATTATTCTCATTTCCGTTTATTCAGATGCAGAACTTCGGGATTTATTGTAGTTTCATATTTGTGGTAGCACTTGGAAATGCTAAAGTGTGGAAGAATACGCATTGATAGGTGGTCACTGAATGGACTATATCGGACAAATTACAATCGAACTCACAGTAGGGTTGTTGGCTTTATTAGTAGCAACAAAAATTGTAGGTAAAACACAAATCTCCCAACTCACTCCCTTTGATTTTATTTCAGCTATCGTGTTGGGTGAATTAGTTGGGAATGCCCTTTATGATTCTAAGATTCATGTGTGGAGTATTTTATATGCAATTGGAATGTGGACGTTATTAATTTATATCATTTTGATTCTCACACAAAAATTCAGAAATACTCGTACATTTTTAGAAGGAAATCCTTCCATTCTCGTTCGCAACGGAAAGATAGACCGAGAACAACTACGACTTAACAAATTGGATATTAATGAACTTCAGCAATTACTTCGTCAGGAAAAAGATATCTTTTCACTCCGCGAAGTAGAATTTGCCATTCTTGAACCAAACGGTCAAATTAGTGCATTAAAGAAACCAAAATACGCATCTCCTACAATTGATGATTTCGGATTGAAGCAAAAGAAAGTATACTTGCCCATCTCCTTAGTGAACGATGGTGTCATTGACTACGATAATTTAGATACATCGGGCTATGATGAGCAGTGGCTGAGAGACCAGCTTCTGGAAAATGGAATCAACCGGGTTGAAGATGTTTTGTATGCAGATTGGATGGAGGATGAAGGATTTTATTATCAAAAGAAGGAGCGTCTTGAGTGACCATTTCACTTTAGTTGCTTCTTTTTCCATGTAATTTATCATAATCCCCAAGTAATGAGGTATTGGTATATCTTTCACTCCCAAATTACCACTTCCTTTTTATCTATATCGTTCACATTTCTGTAACTTGTTTCCAGTTATTCACTATGTTATATTTTAGTTAAGATAACTTAACTATTAAGTAAACTAAACATATATGAGGTGATTCAATGAGTGACATCATGACTTTATTAGAAGAGGTTCAAGTATACAAAGAAGCAGTAGAGATGGTGATGATTAAGGAGTATCAAACTGTACTTGATGAATATGAGCTAACCTCTAAACAGACTTTAGTCATTCAACATATTTTTATCAAGAAACAATTAACGATAAGTGAAGTGGCAGGCATTATTAATGCCACCAAAAGTGCAGCTAGCCAATTTATAAAAAAACTTGAAAATAAACACTACGTTAAACGTGAAATCAACCTAGAGAACAGACGAGAAACCTTTGTCAAACTTGCGGAAAAGGGTGAAACATTTCAAACCGAAATGTTACAAGCAAATCAGAGAATAGTGGAAAAGTTTTTTATGAACTTACCAAAGAAAGATATTGAAGACTACCATCGTGTTATTAAGAAATTATATGACATCACACAACGGGAAATGGGGGAAATAGAATGATTATGGAAATTAGCTTTATCCTACTTTTCGTATTTTTAGTCACATACGAGCCAATATGGGGGTTTATCTCTACTCAAAAGTTAAAAAAGATTGTACACACCCAGGCAACAGCTCGGTTAAACTACTACAATGCTACAATGATAGGCTTATGGACTCCAACTCTATTTATATTGGCTTTAGTTGGTATGACTCCCCTCACTTTAAAGGATATTGGATTAACAGGGATTTCGTTAAACACCACTTCCCTTGGTCCATGGTTCACATATATAGCGATTGGACTCTTTATCTTATACTCTCTTATTCTAGTGATAAACTATATCGCTATAAAAGTGAATCTAACATATAAACAAAAAGCAATTTCAGAGATGAAAAAGCAACATCATAATGACCAATTTGGAGTGATATTCCCTAGAACACGCAAGGAAAAAACACGGTGGAAATATGTTTCTTTTACAGCTGGATTTACCGAAGAAATTATCTATCGTGGGTTCCTGATCTTTGCAATCTTGTATTTCTACCCTACTATCTCAATGTGGTTCGTTCTTGTCATTGCAGCCTTGGTATTTGGGCTAGCTCACACCTATCAAGGGATTACAGGTGTTATTCGAACAGGTTTAATAGGTTTTGTATTTGGTGCTATCTATATTGCTTTTGGGAGCATTATCCCTCTAATCCTTCTACATTTTCTTATCGATCTGGCTGGAGGAGTAGATGTAAGTGAACAATGATAGGAGGAGAAGATTATGGAGTGGTTACTCAGCCAAAAATGGTTGATATTTGTTGAAATCTTAATCGTAAGCTTTGGTCTATATCGAGTCGTTAACATAATTCGTGAATATAAGAATCAGGATGCATCCCTCACCTTTCATGATAAAATTGAGAAGGTTATCGCAGCTAAAATTAAAAAAAAATTCCTACGTTCAATGGTAACGAGAGAAATCCTAATTTTTTTCTATCTATTTTCTAAAACCAGACAGACGGACTCTACTTCTGAACACACCTTTACTTTTCATAAGGATTCTAGCTACGTCGCATTTCAAATCGCCATATTATCTGCACTTGTTCTTGAAGGAGTAGGCTTTTCGTTCCTTTTACACAACTGGAAACCTTGGGTCGCTTGGCTCCACACCATTCTTTCTGTTTATGCCATCATTTTTTTAATCAGCGACATAAAGGCTGTTATGAGAAACCCGCTTAAACTTCAGGATAACAAAATCATGATTAGACTCGGATTTCGATATAAACTTGACATCCCCATTGCTAACATCAAGACGATACAGGATGGGAAGATTAACTATGAACATGATAAAAAGAAGAAAGACCGCTATACAGTTGCTTTACTAGAATTAGAGGAACCACATTTTGAAATCATTTTACATGAGCCACTCGTAATAGTAGACTCACTTGGTAGAAAAAGAGAGATTCTTCATATCTTTCTTTCTATCGATAATAAGGATAGGTTTTATCGGGAGCTTAGAATGAGTAATTAAAGTACACAAAAACGTCCAGCGCGATGCACTGGACGTTTTTATATGGCTATGTTTTATTCATCTTGGAAGATTATTGAAACTACCATTATCCAACAAACTCTTGTAATGTCTGTTTTTCATCTTGTACTAATAGAATACCTAATTCATGGTGTTCTCCGTCATAAAGTGCTCGTTGCACGAGTCGAAGCTCTCCGTTATGATCCTTCACTTCCAGTTTAACAAATGCAGCATTTTTTTGGAGTGAATAATAAAACTCATCCACGCTATTAATACTGTTTCCATTCACTTTTGTGATGAGCTCTCCCACTTTCAACGCCATTTTTTCAGCTGGTGATTTTGGGATAATGCCTAAGATGACAAGACCTTGGTCACGACGAGAGAAAAATAAATGGTCATCATCCTGAATGCGCTGCTGCAGAGAGATGAGTTCTCTACCAATTATCGCTAGTAAAGCTACCGCGAGTCCCATCAGCGGAATCCAGTACGCCCCGACGGTTAACAACGTCATAAAGATTCCTAATGCCATCACACGTCGTCCAGCATAGTGTGTGGCCTCACTTGGTAAACCACTACGAGTACGTTGGAAGAAGCCGATTCCAAATGGAACTAACCATAACGCATAACCTTCTTGTCCGATGCTGATTAGCGGCCACCACGGAAACATAGATGTTACAGCTTCGCCAGGTAATAGGACAAAAACTGGAAGCAGCCATAATCGATTGGATACATGCAAGCCAATCATTCTACCTCGCTTACTTGTCTCCAAACGAGGTGAGCTATTTCGATTTCCATCCTTCATTATGAGGAATCCCTCTGCTAGTAAAAGTAATGCGAGTAAGCTACTAAGCGTTAGCGGATTCATAGCCGCAATGTCCTCAATCATTGTATCAATGGTCGCAACACCCGTTGATAGATGATCTGCAAACAGAGAAAGGAATAAAGTCAGTCCGATCACATATGCCGGTGACAGTAATCGTGCCTTGAAGGTCAAACCGAGCACGAGTGCAATGGATGCGATTAAGACAAGCGCTCCGAATGGTACAACCAGTCCTAAGGCAACTGTCACCAGAGACACGATAAGCCCAGGCAGCAATCCTTGAGTCAGCATCGACTTTGTCTCACTAATCATGTCGTAAATACGAACATGGAAAAACTTCCGCTCCTGCTTCACCCGGTACATGCCCATCACAATCGACAAGAGAATGAAAAAGTAAAACAAAGGATGAACAAAAAAGCGGCCAATCCCCATTCCTAATTCTAGTAACCAACCATTCATACTCTATCACCACCTCTAAAACTAGTCATTCATCTGCTAGTTTTCAAATTTCCGTTAATTATTATCTCTATTTTACCAAATCCTTCTTCATTCGTAATTGTTTTTTAATGGAAAAGTGAAAAAGTACTTGAAAGTTTGATGGTTTTCGTGGTTTTTGGTTCGTTGCTTGGAAATCTGTGCTGATTTGACGGAGAGTTTAGTGGGATTTGGCTAGTATTTTGATGTGAGGTGATAGATTTGAGTGGGAGTGCTCTCATTTTGAGGTGGTATTGGTGTTTCCCGGGAAGGTCTGGGCAATTTTATTCGGCGAGTTTAGATTGATTTTGGCGATGGCGACCCTATTTCGGCGAAATCGAACCGTTTTTCGGCGATTTTCGGATGTTTTCCGGCGATTTCTAATGATATTTCGGCGAAAATGGTGGCTGTTTCGGCGAGTGTATCTAGATATTGGCGAAAGGGTTCATGTATCGGCGAATTTGCATCTATTCGGCGAACACACGTATTTGCTACACAATGCAAAAAAAGGCACATCCCTTAAGGATGTACCCCTGCAAACTTTATTTAAACAACGCCTTCATTGCCTCATCTAACTGAACATCGTTTTTCGGATCGCGAACTTTATCAATTAGTTTTTGCTGCAATTTTCCAGCTGTTTCTTTTGTGATTTTACCTGATTCATCAAGCTTTGCTGACTTTTGGAACGCTTTAACCGCTGCTTCTGTTTCTTTGCTGAAGTAGCCGTCTACACGTCCTGGATCAAAGCCTAATCCTTTTAACATGATTTGTGCATTTTTCACTTGGTCATTGTTGGCATCTACTGCTAAATCCTTTTCAATGTTCAATGGATTTGCATAGAAGTATTCAGGCTGATTAACTGGAATCGTTGGTTCTATACCTTTTTGGTGAATCCAGTTTCCGTCTGATGTTAACCATTTGAAGAATGTGAGCTTAATGTTGCTTCCATCACCCATTGGAACTGCGTTTTGAACAGTACCTTTACCGAATGACTTCTTCCCGACTAGCTCATAGCCTCCCGCTTCCTTCATGGCAGCTGCCATAATTTCTGAAGCTGATGCACTACCTTCATCAATTAGCACTGTAATTGGATATGGCTTCTTCTCTGTGATTGATGAGAAGTAACGCTGCTTTTCACCTTTACGATCTTCAATTTGAACGTAAGGCTTATCCTTCGGTATGAACAGCTTTAGCATTTGCTCAACGCTTTCTAAGTAGCCACCCGGGTTACCACGGACGTCAATGACAAGCCCCTTCATGCCCTTATCTTCTAAGTCTTTGACTGCTTTTTCAAAATCTTGAGCTGTATTTTCTGAGAAAGATGTTACTTCAATGTATCCTACGTCTTTCCCGTCTACCTTTTTCATTTCAGGGTAAACCGTCTCTAATGGAATTTCATCACGTACGACAGGAATTGTCATGACTTCATTTACACCTGGACGCATGATATCAAGATTTACCGTACTTCCTTTTTCACCACGGATTTTCAGTACTGCTTCATATAAATCCAATCCTTCAATACTTTTACCATCAACCTTTACGACTTGGTCGTTAGGCTTGAGACCTGCTTTTTCGGCAGGAGAATCTTTGAATGGTGCCACAATGGTTACCTTACCGTCTACCATACTGACCTCAGCACCAATCCCTTCAAAGGATGATTCAAGGTTAGATGAGAATTGTTCAGCTGTTTCTTTATCCATATATACGGAGTAAGGGTCTTTTAGCTTACCGATCATTCCTTCGATGGCGCCCTCAATTAACTCTTCCCCTTTGATTTCTTCTACATAGTTTTCAGAAATCAGTTCATAAGCCTGCATGACTTTTTGAAAGCCTTCTGGCTCAGCTGCCTCACCTTGTGCCTGCTTTTTCGATTCTGACTCTACCTTTGTTTCACTTCCAGCTGATTCATGACCAAACTGATTCATAACAAGATACGTTCCACCGCTACCTACAAGTAAAGAAACTGCCATCAATAGTGCTGTGACTTTCTGGTTCATAAAACATCCTCCTCACCCAAGCTCCAAGTTCAAGTTATGTACTATTTTAAAGCTTTCTTATCTAAATTACACTTTTTGTTTGAAATAACATCACAACAAGCTACTGTGATGCCTTCTCATCAATTTTATGCACGGCTTGTACATAATATGAATAACTTTGATTGGATTTCCTATCGTGAATACTTATCTACTAGTTAATGATAGTTTCCTACTACTCCCTTTGCAAGTATTAAGTAAAGGCCAAGTCATGATATCTTGCTATTGAACCATACTTATTGGCAGATCAATCGTTTCAAACCACCTTAAAATAATACAAATACAAAAGCAGTCCCCTAACAAGAGGACTGCTTTGTCTCATTATTTCTTTACGGCTGCTGTTGTATGACCTATTACTAAATAACCGTTAACATAACCTTCAAACTCGAGGTATACCTCAGATGGAATCCAGCTGAAATCTGATCTCTCAAATTTAAACTGGCCATTTTTCGCTTGATTGTAATATCCATTGTTACTATTCAAAGCACTAACTCCATTTAGAGTAGCTGTATCCAGGTCAAGCTTTCCTTTGAATGCTGCTGGTACATCCACTCTTACAGTGAATACTCCTTTGTTTCCTTTAATCACTTTTGGAGTAACTTCAATTGTAGCTGGGATATATACGTTAAATGTCTTTGTTATGCTTGATTGATTTCCAACATGATCAACTGCTGTTACCTTAACCGTATACGTACCTGGCTTATTTAATGAGTACGTTGAACCATTTTTCACTTCCGTACCATTAACAGTCATAACCTCTGAAGCAATTCCAGATAGCTTATCAGTTGCAGTATAAGTTAACGTAACAGTAGACCCAAGTTCATATAACTCATTCACATTCATTGAAAGCTCTGGTGCTGTTTTATCAATTTTGACGACAGCCGTTTGAGCTTGTTCTCGATTCCCTACACGATCTGTTGTAAAGAAGGAGACTGTATTTACACCTTCTTGCTTAACTGTGAACATTGTTCCTTGTTGGTAAGGCGATCCATTAATTGAGAAGTATGTCGCAGAAAGCCCACTATGTTCATCAGTTGATGTCAGTGTAACTACTACATCTTCATTTGCCCACTCTTCTGTTACATTTGAAACAGTTACAGGTGCTGTTTTGTCGATCTTCACAGTTGAAGTTTGTACAGGCTCTCTATTACCCGCTTGATCCACTGAGTAATAAGAGATTTCGCTGATTCCTTCTTGTGAAACTGTAAAGCTTGTTCCTTCTTGGAACTCAGAACCATTGATTGAATAGAATGTTTTTGAAATCCCACTATGTGCATATGTTGCAGTTAACGTTACTTGAACGTCTTCATTTGTCCATGATTCTGCAACATCTGATTGTGTAACTGGTACTGTTTTATCAATTTTCACGGTTACTTTTTGAACAGACTCTTTATTACCCGCTAGATCAATTGAATAGTAAACGACTTCATTTACCCCTTCTTGATTTAGCGTAAAAGTAGTTCCCTTATTCAATTCAGAACCGTTGATTGAATAGTATGTTGCGTCTACTCCACTAAGATTATCTTCTACTGATAGAGTCACCGATACATCATCTGTATACCAGTTTTCAGAAACATTTGCTGTAGTCGTTGGAGCTGTTTGATCCACTTGTACTGACACTGTTTTGATTTCTTCTTTATTTCCAGCGTGGTCTATAGAATAGTAAGAGATCAAATTTGTTCCTTCTTGATCAACCGTAATGCTTGTCCCTTCCTGGAAAGCTGAGCCGTTCATTGAATAGAACGTAGTTGATACTCCACTTAACTCATCTGATGCAGTTAATGTTACTGTTTCTGATTGAGTGTAGTTAGTACTGATTTCATTCGTTTCAGTGATTGGAGCTGTTTTGTCAATCTTACTATCCATCGTTTTAACTTCTTCTTTGTTACCTACTTTGTCAATTGAATAGAACTGAACTTTATTACTACCTTCTTTTGTTACCGTAAACGTTGTTCCCTCAACGAATGGTTGTTCATTGACAGAATAAAATGTCTTTGCAACTCCTGTTTCATCATCAGTTGGGCTCAAGGTAAACGACTGATCACGATTGATCCAATTCTCGTTCTCCACAGTCGTTGTGATAGGAGCAGTTGTATCAATAATCAGCTTGGCTAGTACAACATTTGATGGTGCAGATTCACCGAATGAGTTACTATACGATGTTACAACATATTCATGGTTGGCATAAGACAAGTTTTGAATCGTGTAAGAAAGATTGTTCACTTTCTCAGCGATTAATACTTGTTTCCCATCGATGATTTCATAGATATTATAGCCGTTTGCGTAAGTGATGAAATTCCAGACAACACGTGCACTTGTATCACTTAACAGAGTTAATGTTGCTACTGGTGCTTGCATGACAGGATACACGATTGTTTCTGTAACGACATTGGATGGAACTGAATCTACGAATCGATCACTTGTAGCGATTACTTCAAATGAGTGAGTGTCTTCTGTTAGGTTGTACACCTTATATGATAAGGCTGTTCCTTTATAAATTTGTTCTTTTCCGTCTTCCGTGATTTTGTACACTTGGTATTCATTCGCCCATGTCACTCTATTCCATTCGAGTGTCATATTATTTGCATTAAAGACAGTTCCTTTTAGAACCGGTGCTTGAACGATTGGCCAAGTTACGTTTAATTCAATCTTACTAGATTCTGGAGATTCTCCAAATCGGTCACTATAAGAATGAATCTCATACGTATAATCACCCTCTGGCATATTAGCAAAAGAGGTTGAAATACTAGTTACCTTCTTTTGGAATACCTTTTCTCCATTAACGATTTTATAAACATTGTATCCATTTGCATACGTAGATGTAGTCCACCTTAAGACGATGTCATTTCCGTTTGCCATGCTATGTGTTGGGTTAGCAGGAGCTTGCATGATTGGATGAACTAATGTAAAGCTTACTTTACTAGACTCTGCTGATTCTCCAAAACGATCACTGTATGCATATACTTCATATTCATAGTCGCCTTCTGGCATATTTGGATAGTAAGCAGAAGTACCTGTTGTTGTTCCTTTTAATGTCTTTTCTCCGTTAAACACTTGGTAAATCTTATAATTCGTTGCGAAGGAAGATGAGTTCCATCTTAACGAAATATCATTACCACTCACAATCGTATTTACCAGGTTTTCTGGAGCCTGCATAATTGGGTGAACTAACGTTAGGCTAACTTTACTAGCTTCAGGTGATTCACCAAACCTTGTACTAAAAGAATGAACTTCGAAATTATAGTCACCTTCTGGCATATTGACAAACGTATGAGTTGAACCGGTAACAAACTTAACAAGATCCCTCTCTCCATTCACAACTTGATATATGTTATATCCATTTGCATAGGTTGAAGGGGTCCACTTCAGTACAATGTTGTTACCCTGTGAAATACTCTGTGTTAAGCCTACAGGCGCCTCCATTATTGGATGAACTAATGTAAGACTTACAATACTTCCTTCCACTGACTCTCCAAAACGGTTACTTACAGAACGAACCACGTACGTATGGTCACCTTCTGATTGATCAGCTAATGTAATGGTTCTTGAAGTCACATTTCGAATAAGGACTTCTTCATTCCCGATTACTTCATAAACATTATAACTAGTCGCATAAGGAACCAAATCCCAGTTTAATACAACATCATTTCCATTCTGAATTTTTGATGTAGTATTTGCCGGTTTTTCCATTTCCGGATGTACCATTGTGAATGTCGTGACGGCTCCTACTGGTGATTCACCAAATAGAGTAGAAACAGCATACACTTCAAAGGTATGTTCACCTTCAGGTAAATTGGATACTGCGTAACTAGTAGCATTATAGTTTCTCTTTAAAATTTTCTCACCATCAACCATTTGGTAGACTTTATACGTAGTTGCATATTGGACTTTATCCCACTTGAACGTAACATCATTACCATTTGAAACTGTATACGTTAAGTTCTGTGGTGTTTCCATGATTTGTCCGTTTAATGTCACTTCGATTCTAGTACCTACGGCAGATTCACCAAATCGAGATGATATTGCATGTATCTCGTAGATGTAATTACCTGCCATCATGTTACTAAACGTTGTTGTTCTTGTACTTACAGTTCTAACTGACTTTTTTTGCCCATTTACAATCTCATAGATTTTATACGAATTTGCAAATTCTGATGCATCCCAGTTTAATGCAAATTCACTTGGGCTTTTAATCGTTTGAATGAGATTCTCTGGTGATAGCATCTTAGGGAATGTTATCGTAAACTCTTGCTTACTACCTTCTTTAGATTCCCCAAAACGTGTACTATTGGAATAAACCTCATATACATAATTTCCTTCTGGCAAATTAGTATAGGTTACTGTTGTACCAGTTACTGTACTTTTTAATACCTTTTTTCCATCCACAATTTGATAGACTTTGTAGTTTGTTGCATTTGTTACTGGCTCCCAAGATAAAACCACATCATTACCATTTTTCATGTCATGAGTGAAGTTACCCGGTTTATCCATTGTTACCGTCTCCACATTGACAGTTACAGCAGTACTTTCTTGTGATTCACCAAAGCGGTCACTAACAGCACTTACGACATATGTGTAATTACCACCTGGTTGAGTTGGATACGTAACAGTAGTTCCTGTAACTTTACCCTGCAGTATTTTTTCACCATTTACTACTCGATACACGTTGTATCCAGTTGAATATGGTACCGAATTCCATTTTAAAACAACATCATTAATATTTTGAGTTGTTACTGTAAAATTACTTGGTGGTGTCAATGTGATTTCGTTCACTGTCACTGAAAGCTTATTGGCTTCAGCTGACTCCCCAAAACGGTCACTATAAGAATGAATCTCATAACTATACTCACCAGGTTGTATATTCGTTAATCTCATGTTAGTCGTTTTGACAGTGTATAGTAAGTCTTTCTTTCCATCAACGATTTGATAGATTTTATAGTCTGTTGCAAAATTCACAGCATTCCATTTTAGATCTACATCGTTTCCGTTTAGGACCGTAGAAGAAAATCCTTCCGGCATAGACATGATAGGATGAACTACCTCTATGTCTGTTGTGCTTGTAAGTGAAGATTCTCCATATAAAGTATTTACAGCTGAGATAGCATAATGATAAGAGCCTTCTGCTGCATTCGATACTGTATATGTTTTAGATGTAGTAGAGGTAATAAATCTTTGATTACCTTCAGCCGTAATTTCATAAATATTATAGTTTTGAGCATACTGTGAAGCTGCCCAAGTCAGAACAAGATCATTACCATTTTTTATAGTAGAAGTTAAAGATGACGGAGCAGTCATATCTGGATAAACGATCTTAGTGGAAACAGGTGCATTAGGCCCTGATTCTCCTGAGCTAGTTAACGTAGAAACGACATAACTATACTCTCCCTCTGGAAGATCATTTAAGTTATAACTATTTGTCTTTGTACTACCTAGTAGTAGTATTTGCCCCTCTTTGATTTCATACACATTGTACCCTGTTGCTCCGTATACGGTGCTCCACGTTAGCTTTCCATCATCGGGAGTTAACTCCTCGTATGCTAGATTACTAGGTGGAAGAATACTAGTATCGAATCCTGATGCAAATGCATGTCCAAATGGAACAACCAATTGGTACATAAGAATTAGCACAACCAGTAAGGATGGCATATTGAACTTCCATTTACTCATAAAATAGTCCCCTTTCAAATTTAGAAAAAGACAATAAAAAAAGAACCCATCAAGGTTCATAGTTTATGAGCTATGTTTCCTTGTGGTAACCGGCTACCTTCCATGTTAATGGTTCAGGCCCTTGGCTTTGCGTCCCATAGTTTCCTATGGTTTGCCTTTTTCACTAGAGTTATGTGTGACTTTAACTCTATAATAATACCATTAAATAGTTCCTGTGAATAGTAGATACTACCTATATTCATGATAATTTTACTATAAATCAGCACTCCTCCTTTTGTAACAAATATATTTTGTCCTAACAAAAGGTATATCGGTTGTACTAGTAAATTTTTGAGTACCTAATTATTAATAAAACCCTGCTTAGCTATTCCTAATTTCCCACAACAAGAAAAACACTACCAACTTAATTGGTAGTGTTACATACTTTTTTAATATACGCCTACATTATTCCAAGCTGTTCTCACAGCACTGTATTCAGTAGAGCTGCTTCCGTATAAATCTGCAGCTGCTTGTAGTGTTGCAGCACGTGCTGCGCTAAAGTTACTTGTTGGTCCTAAGTAGCGAGTAAGGGCACGGTAGTAAATTTTCTCAGCCTTTGCTACTCCTAGGCTACTAATCACATAATATCCCGCTTTATTCGGAATACCACTGTTGATATGAACGCCGCCATTGTCTGCTGTTGTATTGTTATAGTTATTCATATGAGCAGGTTGTCCGTAGCGAGTTGGATCTGATACGCTTCGAAGTGCATCTCCTGAAATCGAAGGTGTATATACATCCTCTCCAATCAGGTAATCCGGCTCAACGAATACAGCAAAAAGGTCAGACATTGATTCATTTAATGCACCAGATTGGTTTCTATACTCAAGTCCAGCTGTGTATTCTGTGACAGCATGAGTTAATTCATGTGCTACAACATCAAGTGCTCCTGATAGAGAACGGAATTGAGAACCATCACCGTCTCCGTAAACCATTTGCTGCCCATTCCAGAAGGCATTGTTATAGTTTGAGCCATAATGAACAGTTGATTGAATAGAAGCACCTGCGTTGTTAAAGCTGTTTCGGTTATGTTTCGTTTTAAAATAATCATATACTTTGCCAGCATAAACGTGGGCATCAACGTCAGCACGTTGTGTTGTGCTAGTGAAACGGTTGTCTGCATCTACTGAGTAGGATCCCGGTAAGCTCGAACCGTTTCTTGCTGTGTACGTCGCAATGACACCGTTCATTGCTTTTGTTGTATCGTATAAATAATACGTGTTGTTCGAGAAGTACGTATTGACTGATTTGGAATCACCTAAAACCCCAGTTCCTGTTCCAGTTGTCGCATACTCGGCTGCAGCATTATAGGAATCTATTACACTACCATCTTCCGCATTGATATAAACCTTCCAGTTTGCGGGATACGGATGGATAAATTGTAATGTCACCTTTTCTGCTAAGTAGTATTCACCTTCGAATTGGTATAGCACAGTTTCAGAAGAGGTAGTTGTATTTTCCACTTCTGTATGAACATGTGGCTCAGGTGCTGCACTTGGATCCTCTACGACTGTCTCTTCTGGCTTCACGTTGATTGCATTCCATGCGAGGCTTGTTGCATCCTCTTTTGAAAGCTTGGACGTTGCTTTTCCTTTATAGCTGAAGGTTACATCCGGCTGCACATCTCCGTTAATCGCAGTAATCACTCCATCCGCATCTGTATGTACCATAAAAATCGTACCGTCAACTGGGACATTTTTATATTGTTGCTCATACGTATAATGCGTCATTCCTAGTTCGTCTGTTTCTTTGCTTAATAGGTTCAAGTCAAGATGAGGATCGAGCTTGTACACATCTTGATTGTCTTTTAAATATTTTTTAATCGCCTTCTCTGTTTTAAATCCTTTTTCCGAAACCTTACCGCTCACAAACATCGGTACTTCTTGTTCAGCTTTCCACGTAACGTTCACATCTTTTTCTTTTGCTAGTTTCTTAATCTTTGCTTCTACCGACTTCTTGTTATTGTCTTTCACTTTCTTTTGAGGCTCTGTTTCCGTTGTTTGGGCAAGAGCTGGTACAGTTGAACTCAATGTTAACCCCAGCGCTAATAGTAAAGCAGCTTGCTTTTTCATTCCAATTCCTCCTCTATCAATTTTTGAAATATTTCTACAATAGCATAGCAACGATTGAAGAGATTGTGTATTGGGAAAGTAGGGGTAAAAAAGGAGGATTAAATACATTTTTTAAGGTGACCTTGAACAATCTAGACAATAGAATCAGTAGACTGGTAGATTTTAGGTTTTGAATTTCTAGTAAATACAAGTAAGGTAGGTAGATTATCCTAACTTTTACTAATATGTCGATAAACTCAACTAGCAGATGTCGAAAAGTTTTTGTAGATATACAAAAAAGAGCCAACCGAAGTTAGCTCTAATCCTTAAAAGTTTACAAAATTTCTAGGGTTTGTAGCATTCGATGAACTCCATCCACCTACATGTACTTCAAAGTGAAGGTGAGGTCCTGTAGAACGGCCAGTATTCCCCATGTATCCTAATATCTGTCCTTGTGAAACTGCCTGTCCAGCAGAAACACTGCGACTTTCCATGTGCGCATACACAGTCGTATAGATTTGTCCTCCAATACTATGAACCACATACACAACGTTTCCATAGCTTGAAGAGTACTTAGACGTACTGACTGTACCTGCAGCAGAAGCAACGATCGGCACACTGCTACCACGTTTACCAATATCAATTCCTTTATGCATGCGTCCCCATCTTGCTCCGAATTCAGAAGTTACAGGGCCAGCTGCAGGGCGTATAAATCCTGAACTTGAAGGAGTAACATTCGTTACTTGTCCAGATCCAGATTGTTGAGTGGCTTGTTCTGCCTTATTAATACGCTCAATTTCTTTTACAAGTGCAGCTTTTTCAGCAGCAATGATCGCAGCTTCATCTTCCATTTCATGAATTTCATGCTGCATTTCTTCTTGCGTTGCTTCAAGTGTACCCATTAGTGACTGCTTTTGCTTTGCTTGCTCTTTTTGTGTTGCAAGCAAGCTTTCTAATTCACCTAAACGAGTCTCAAGATTTTGAAGTAATTGTTCAAGTTCAGCTTTCTTCTGCTCTACGAGTGCTTTATCTTCTTCATGCTGCTTAATGATATCTTTATCTGCTTTATAAATGGTAGAAACCGCTGTAGCACGGTCAATAAAGTCACTAAAGCTCTTTGAACCTAGTAACACTTCTAAATATTGAACCATACCACCTGTCGCTTGAAGAGTTTTGACACGCTCTTTTAGTAGTTCATTACGCTCTGCGATACGAGCTTCAACTACTTTAATCTCTTCTTGAGTTTGAACGATGCCTTCTTCTGTCTTTGTAATTTCCGATTCTTGCGTACGGATATTATTGCCGGTTTCAGCTTGTGCTAAGTCTAACTGCTTAATATCTTGATTTAGTTTTTCAATTTGTGCGCCTACTTGCTCGTATTCATCTTTTTTGTCGTTTAGCTCTGATTTTACTTCAGACTGCTTTTGTTCTAATTCTTTTTTCTGATTGTTTAGGTCTGACTTTGTGCTTGCTGATACTTCGCTATAGCTTGCTAGTGACATTGTACCTACTGTTACAATTGCAACAACGAGTGTTAATAGTTTTCTCCTCAACGTCAAAATCCTCCCTCATGTAACTTTTCTATCTATCTAAAACTCTTATACTTTAAGAAACTTGCGAATAGATACTAAGCTTCCCCATACACCAATAAACGCTCCAAGTGCGATTAACAAACCACTTAACTGGAAGATGAACGGTGTTACTGGTAATAAGGTAAAGAAGGTCCCTTCTAATTTTGGATTAGCTGTTGTAAAGAGATAGCTATAACTCCAAACGGTAATGATAATCGGTATAACCGATCCAATTACTCCAAGTAACAAACCTTCAATGAAAAACGGCCAACGAATAAATCCGTTTGTTGCTCCAACAAGCTTCATAATTTCAATTTCTCTTCTTCTTGCAACAATCGTGATCTTGATCGTATTTGAGATAAGGAACATGGCTGTGAATAGTAGACCTAAAATAATAGCAATCCCAATATTTCTTGCGATTCCAAAGCCCTTGAACAGCTTTTCAACTGTACCTTTCCCGTATAAAACTTTATCTGTGTGATCAAATGTTTCAATTTGCTTGGCAACCTTCATAACTTGAGTAGGTTCATCTGTTTTCACAACAAACACATCATTTAATGGGTTTTCCTGCTCAAATAGCTCATAAGCTTGTCCTTCTTCGCCCATGCTCTCAATCAAATTATCTAACTGAGCATCTTTAGACGAAAAGGTTACTTTATCAACTTCTGGTATTCGCTCTATTCGTTGTTTTAATAACTTCACATCATCTTCGTTTGCACTAACGTCTATATGAACACTGATTTTCACATCAGATTCAATCGATTTAGAAAATTGATTTAAGTTCATCATAATGGCAAGGAAGCTTCCGACTAATAGTAGCGTCACGGTTACAGCACTAACAGACGCAAAGGTCATCCAGCCATTTCGAAATATGTTCTTTACACCCTCGCGCAAGTGGCGTGCTAATGTTCTAGGAGTCATAACCGTAATCACCTCGCACTTCGTCTCGGGCAATTTTTCCGTTCTCTATCGCAATGACACGCTTTCGAATTGTATTTACAATTTCACGGTTATGCGTTGCCATCACAATAGTTGTACCCCTAGTATTGATTTCTTCAAAGATGTTCATAATTTCCCAAGACGTTTCAGGGTCAAGGTTACCAGTTGGTTCATCTGCAATCATTACCTTTGGGCTGTTTACAATGGATCTTGCAATAGACACTCGCTGTTGTTCTCCTCCTGATAATTCATCTGGTAAGAATCGCGCTTTGTGCTTTAAGCGGACAAGATCCAATACATCCATCACACGTCTTTTTATATTCTTTGGGCTCTCTTCGATAACTTCAAGGGCGAACGCCACATTTTCATATACCGTTAATTTCGGTAAAAGCTTAAAGTCCTGGAACACAACCCCAATGTTACGACGTAATAATGGAACTTTGCTTTCCTTTAACTTTCCAAGATCCACATCATTAATTTTAATTGTTCCTTTTGTCGGTTTTTCTTCACGATACATCATTTTGATGAACGTAGATTTTCCCGCTCCACTTGGTCCAACAACATAAACAAATTCACCTGGATTGATTTTTACATTTATACCGTTAACGGCAAGTACCCCATTTGGATACGTTTTATATACATCTATCATTTCGATCATACGTTTATATCACCTGACTTTGTTTGGAATTGTGATTTCTCTAACATAAAGAAACAAACATAACTCCTATTATATTTCAAAACGTGACACCTTTCGACAAAAAGAGTAAATTCACGTAAATTTACCAGTCACATATTATTTCTGCTTTTTTATTATAACACCAAAAATCGTCATTTTTAGCTAAAAAATATTACATTTATATTTCAAGATGCATATTTTGTATCTTTTTGTATATAATAGTTATCTTTGTATAAGGCTCCTTTTAAAGACTTTGTTGTTTTCGTACACTTACTTTGTGTGTACATCCAGTTTTTAGAATCAAAACGTGGTTGAATGAGAAAAGAGCCACTCTCTTTATGTATAGAAATATCTTGATACTAAGGTAAAAATCCGGCTTGGGATTTTTACGTACAGCAAAACTCTATATGAAAAAAACCTCGTATAAAAAAAGAGCGTTGCCATTTAGACAACACTCTTTTGAGTAAACTTATTTCTTCCCAGCCAACCATGCTGCAACGGCTTCTGCATCTGCCCCTTGAATGACTCCCTTTGGCATACCGCCTTGTCCGTTGTGGATGATGTTTAAAATTTCTTCTTCAGAATACTTGCCTCCAACTTTATTTAAAGCTGGACCCATTCCACCTTGAAGGTCACCACCGTGACAACCAGAACAGCTTTTTTGATAAATCGGTTCTGCAGCTGTTGCTTCAGCACCAGTTGTTTCTCCACCACCTGTTTCAGTAGGAGCTGCTTCTTCATCTCCGCCACCACAAGCAGCAAGCGTTAACATTGCACCAAATAAAATGGCCATGAACGTTTTCTTCATTATTAAGTCCCCCTAGCGATTATGTCCTAATTATTTTATCTTAAAAGTATTTTTTTATGTATTCTTAAATCCTTCCCCAAGAACCTCAGAAGCATTCGTAACGATGACAAAGGCAGTCGGATCAACGTTCTTTACTGTTTGTTTCAATTTCGTGAACTCCGATTGTTGTACCACACACATTAGGATTGGACGCTCATCATCTGTGTACCCACCATATGCAGACAATCTGGTAACACCTCGATTTACTTCAGTAAAAATAGCTTGTTTAACATCTGCTTCTTTATTTGTAATAATAATGGCCATTTTTGAATAACCGAAACCAACCTGTACAAGGTCAATGGTTTTACTCGTTACAAATAGCGCAATCAGTGCATATAAACCTAATTCAATATCAAATACAATGGCAGCTGATAATACGATCATCCCATCAATCATTGCCACACACGTACCTAGGGAAAAACCCGTATACTTATTTACAATTTGGGCCGCTAAGTCTACTCCCCCTGTTGAAGCTTTTCCCCGGAAAACAATTCCAAGACCCAATCCTACGCCAATTCCACCGAATAAAGCACCTAGTAGTGGATCCGTTGTTGCAGGTGCCATGTCTCTTGTAAGGTAGATGATCCAAGGCAGGACTAACGTTCCAACTAAGCTCTTCAATCCAAATGCTCGTCCAAGTAGTAAGATACCAGCAAAGAATAATGGTACATTTAATCCTAATTGAACAAACGCTGGCTCCCAGCCAAATATAGCATTTGTAATCGTGCTAATTCCACTAACGCCACCTGATGCGATCCGGTTTGGTAGTAGAAATAAATTAAACGCCATTGCCACTATTGCCGAACCAACCACCACATACACGTATTCCAAAATCCAACCAAACGGCTCACCGATCGCCAGCCTTCTCTGCCTGTTTCCCATGCTGAAACCTCCCCAAAAAACCTTATGTATAATGAATACCTTTAACGCTTTTAAGGAGTGGGGGCCTGTCCCCCGCTTCTTTAAAGCGTTAATGGGTGAATATGTATATTTGCCGGTAGTGAGTATATCATGACGCTTTTGTTTTGTGAATGGCAGTCGTTTGACGTGTTAAAGGGTTAAATCACTAAATGCTCTCGTTATTCGTTTAGTTTGCATCAATCTGTACAAATTTAGGCAAAAAAACCTCTTATTCTTAGAACAAGAGGTTTGAGACAATTATTGAAGTTTAGATCGGAGGTAGGCATCGATAAATCCATCAAGGTCTCCGTCCATGACGCTCTGGGTGTTTCCAATTTCATAGTTTGTACGATGATCCTTTACCATTGAGTATGGATGGAACACATAAGAACGAATTTGACTTCCCCAGCTAATATCATTTTTCTCTCCACGAATCTCATCTAGCTGTGCTTGCTGTTCTTCGATTTTTCGTTGATATAGCTTTGCCTGTAGCATTTTCATCGCACGTTCACGGTTTTTAATTTGGGAACGTTCTGTTTGACACGTCACGACTACGTTTGTCGGGATATGTGTAATACGTACTGCTGAGTCTGTTGTATTAATATGCTGACCACCTGCTCCACTTGCGCGGTACGTATCAATCTTTAAATCTTCTGTACGAATATCAATATCAATTTCTTCATTAAATTCTGGCATGACATCGCATGATACGAAGGACGTATGGCGACGACCTGATGAGTCAAACGGTGAAATACGAACTAAACGATGAACTCCTTTTTCCGCCTTTAAATATCCGTATGCGTTATGACCTTGAATAAGTAAGGTAACCGATTTTATCCCAGCCTCGTCACCCGGCAAGTAGTCAAGTGTTTCGACCTTGAATCCTTTTCTCTCACCCCAACGAGTGTACATACGTAAAAGCATAGAACCCCAGTCCTGTGATTCCGTTCCACCAGCACCCGGGTGTAATTCTAAAATTGCATTGTTTTTATCATAAGGCTCACTTAATAGAAGCTGAAGCTCAAAATCATTAAAGGACTTCGTAACAGATTTAACTTCACTAATTAATTCTTCCAGTAAATCTGCATCATTTTCTTCCTTCAACAGCTCATACGTTACATCAAGGTTTTCATATGATTCTTGAAGCTCATTAAACTGGTTTACTTGATCCTTTAATCCATTTGCTTCATTAATCGTTGACTGAGCCGCTTGCTGATTGTCCCAGAAACTTGGCTCACTCATAATTTCGTCTAACTCACGAATACGCGCTTCCTTTTCTTCTAAGTCAAAGAGACCCCCTAAAGTCTTCTAAACGTTGTTCCATCTTTTCTAATTCATGTCTAATTTCCGATAATTCCATTCCGTTCACCTCATGAAAAAAATTTCGAGTTTCATTAAAAAGCCTATGCACCCAATAAGGGGCATAAGCTTTCTTCTGTTAGTTAGTATATCCATCCTACAAGCAATCGTGCCATGTGTTTATGCCTGATTCGCTCCACAGCATTGCTTATATTTCTTGCCACTGCCACAAATACAAGCATCATTACGTCCGATATCTACACTTTTCGTAACAGGCTTCTTCTTTGGCGCTTCGCCTTCCGCATTCGGAATAACCGCCTGACCTTTTGCCACTTCTTGACGCTCTAGGTTGTTGCGAATTTGAGCTTTCATGACGTATTTCGCCACTTCTTCTTCAATCGCAGCAATCATACTTTCGAACATCGCGAAGCCTTCCATCTGGTATTCACGAAGCGGATCAATTTGACCGTATGCACGTAAATGAATACCTTGACGCAGCTGATCCATTGCATCAATATGATCCATCCACTTACTGTCTACCGCACGGAGAACAATAACCTTCTCAAACTCTCTCATTTGTTCAGGCTCAAGCTCTGCTTCCTTTTCGTCATAACGTGCACGTACTTTTCCATAAATATACTCAGAGATTTCCTCTGCTTCTTTACCCTTCAATTCAGCTTCTGACAGCTCACCTTCACTCAGTAGGTTCGCTTCAACAAAGTCTGTAATTGCCTTTAAGTTCCACTCTTCTGGCTCTTCACTGCCTGGACAGTGTGCTTCAACGGTACGATCAATCGTTGACTTAATCATCCCTTCAACCACTTCACGTAGGTTCTCAGAAGCTAATACATCTTGACGTTGTCCGTAAATAACTTCACGTTGTTGACGAAGAACATCGTCATATTGCAGTAGTTGTTTACGAGCATCGAAGTTGTTACCTTCCACACGCTTTTGTGCTGATTCAACGGCACGGGAAACCATTTTACTTTCAATTGGTTGTGTATCATCCATGCCAAGACGTTCCATCATAGCTCTCATATTATCAGAACCGAAACGACGCATTAACTCATCTTCCATTGATAAATAGAACTGTGTTACCCCTGGATCACCTTGACGACCAGAACGACCACGAAGCTGGTTATCAATACGACGTGATTCATGACGTTCTGTACCCACAACAGCAAGTCCACCAATTTCTTTTACACCTTCACCAAGCTTAATATCTGTACCACGACCGGCCATGTTTGTTGCAATCGTAACTGCCCCGCGTTGACCTGCTTCTGCGATAATATCTGCTTCACGTTCATGGTTCTTAGCATTTAACACGTTATGCTTAATGCCTTTTTTCGTTAAATACTTTGATATCAATTCAGATGTTTCAACCGCTACTGTACCGACAAGTACAGGCTGTCCGTTTGCATGAAGCTCTGCAATACGCTCTCCAACTGCACGGAACTTTCCGTCAATGGACTTAAAAATTAAATCCGGCTTATCATCACGAGCAATCGGTAGATTTGTAGGAATCGCCACAACATTCATGTTATAGATGTTACGGAATTCTTCTTCTTCCGTTTTCGCAGTACCTGTCATACCAGACAGTGTCTTGTACATACGGAAGTAGTTTTGGAACGTAATCGTTGCTAGTGTCATACTTTCGTTTTGGATTTCAAGGCCTTCCTTTGCCTCAATTGCCTGGTGAAGTCCGTCACTGTAACGGCGTCCTTTCATTAAACGACCAGTAAATGAGTCGACGATTACCACTTCTCCGTCTTGTACAACGTAATCAGTATCACGAGCCATACTTGCATGAGCTTTTAACGCCTGGTTAATATGGTGAAGTACCGTCACGTTTTGCAAATCAAAAAGGTTTTCAAAGCCAAATGCTTTCTCTGCTTTATTGATTCCTTCTTCTGTAAGCTGCACTGCCTTTGTTTTCACATCGTATGTGTAATCTTCTTCCACTTTTAAATTACGAACAAAACCGTTCGCCTGAATATATAGTGTTGTCGATTTACGTGCTGATCCTGAAATAATTAAAGGTGTACGTGCTTCATCAATTAAAATGGAGTCAACTTCATCAATGACCGCAAAGTTTAACGGACGCTGTACCATATGTTCCTTGTAAAGAACCATGTTATCACGTAAGTAGTCAAAACCTAGTTCATTGTTCGTACTATATGTAATGTCCTTTGCATACGCTTCGATCTTTTCTTCACGAGACATCCCCGTTAGGTTTAAACCAACAGATAATCCTAAGAAGTTATAAAGCTCTCCCATTTCCGTAGCATCACGATTTGCAAGGTATTCGTTGACTGTTACAACATGGACACCTTTTCCAGAAACTGCATTTAAATAAACAGGCATGGTTGACGTTAACGTTTTCCCTTCCCCTGTCTTCATCTCTGCGATATTTCCTTCATGAAGAGCCACACCACCCATAATTTGCACTGGGAATGGACGCTTTTGGAAAACACGTGTTGAAGCTTCACGTACTACTGCAAATGCTTCAGGTAAAAGGGAGTCTAGCGTTTCTCCTTTTGCTACACGTGCTTTAAATTCCTCTGTTTTTCCTCGTAATTGTTCATCAGATAGCTTCGCAATATCCGCTCCAAGAGCTTCCACTTGATTTGCAATCTTTTCATATTTATTCACTTGGCGTTGATTGCCGTCGAACACCTTTTTTAACATTCCAAGCATCGAAAACGCTCCTCTTTTTCTATATCTTAGTATTCGTAAAATCATTGTAAATAAGAATACTCTAATTTTACCATTATCTATCAATCCTTGCCACCCATAAGGAGGACATGCAAAATCGCAGTCACTAAAAAGCGACTGCGAGATTTGTCATATGTTAGTTAGCTCGGTTCAATGACCGCGTATTTACCATCTTTACGTTTATAGACAACGTTTGTATTATTGGTTGTTGCATTTGTGTAAACGAAGAAATTATGTCCAAGCATATTCATTTGCAGAATTGCTTCTTCATTATCCATTGGTTTTAAATCAAATCGTTTTGTACGAACCACTTCCAGTTCGTCGTCATCTTCCTCTTCCTGGTATGTACCCTGTGGCTCCACACCATTCACAAAATTCAGTTTCACTGATCCTTGATCACGGAACTTTCGATTCACCTTCGTCTTATGCTTACGAATTTGTCTCTCCAGCTTATCTACCACTAAATCAATCGCTGCATATAAATCATTATGTGATTCTTCTGCACGTAATGTCATATTCGACATTGGAATCGTGACTTCAATCTTTTGCTTGTTATGATAAACCTTTAAGTTAACGTTTACCTGTGAGTTTAGGCCTTCACTAAAATACTTATCAAGCTTACCAACCTTTTGCTCCACATAGTCACGTATCGCTGGAGTTACCTCAATGTTTTCACCACGAATGTTAAAATCCATACATGAACTCCTCCTTTTTGTACAAGCTCCCTTACATTATTCTACGTTTCCCTAGTCCTTTCCTCCTTAAACATATGAAAAGTTAAGAATTTTTTGTGAATTATATTATGTGAAGGAATGGTAATTCATGTCAAAAAGGTTAATGATATCGGATAATTCTTTGAAGAGTATTCCCGGGGGTAGCATGAGAAGATATAGGTGAGTAAGTATTATTCATAGCTGTCTTGTTTCTTTTTTTATAGATCAATAATGAGCGATGTTGAATGACGAAATCTTCAGCCTCTCATTCTGAATGCAAAAAAGTATATCTAAAATAGACAGTAACATTGCAAAAGAAAAACCCACCGCAAAGGGTGAGTTTTCTCTCGTGCTTTTAATTTCGTGCTATATAAGCGATGAAAAACGATAAGTTCTTCAGCGGTTATGAATAATAGAAATTAAAGCTTAGTTACGTTAGAAGCTTGTGGTCCACGGTTTCCTTCAACGATTTCGAATTCAACAGATTGACCTTCTTCTAAAGTTTTGAAACCATCAGTTTGGATAGCTGAGAAATGTACGAATACATCGTCTCCGTCTTCGCGCTCGATGAATCCGAAACCTTTTTCTGCGTTAAACCATTTAACTTTACCTTGCATTGATACAACATTCCCTTCAAATCATATACTGTAGGCGTTTGACGTCCACAATTTGATGATACCCAATGAAAAAAAAATAGTCAATTTTTACTTTTCGAGGAGATATAAGGGATTTCGACAAAGTTTTTAACTTGCTTAAAACAAAGAAAAATTCCTGTAGAAAAATCTACAGGAATCGGTAGTAATCATTTCTTTTTGTCGAAAAACATGCCATCGAAATTAACATTTTTGTAAGGATTCACATATTTTTCGTTCGTGCTTTTTTGCTTCTTTAGTTTATTCATATCTGCCTGAACCATTAGTCGTAATTTTGCAAGCTGACGATCAATATACGTGTTGTATTCAATCATCTGTTTACCAAGCTGCATTTCTTCATCAGAGTAGGGTCCCTTCATCTCATCTAGAAGAGATTGGCGATCCTCTAACAGCTGTTCGATTTGTTCAATAACATCATCACGTTTTTCCGAATCGGTTTCTTCCTGTTGAAGAAGCTGATGTAGCTTCGATGTTACCTCATAAACCTGCTTAACAATGCTCATTAGATTGAACCTGTATTTCCATACTGTCGTTGACGGTTCTTTTGGATAACTTCCTTCCATGTGTCGCGGAATTCTGTCACGAAGCCTTCTACTTCATCTAAGATGGCAGTATCGTTTTTGATGTTAGCATCAATTAGACGGCGGTTGATATAGTCATACATAGGAAGCAACTGCTTTGAAATCTCTGCTTCCATGTTTAACGTAACCATAAGTTCTTGAATAATTTTTTGTGCTTTTTGGATGTTGGTGTTCTTTAATTCAATATTTTTATCTTCAATGCCTTTTTTCGCGATATGGATAAATTTAAGGCATCCGTTATATAACATTAATGTTAACTCACCCGGTGTAGCGGTGTTAACAGAGTTTTGTTGATAGGATTGATAAGGATTTGGTACAGCCATTTTTTAACACTCCTTTTCACTAGTAATTACATTCCGCCACTAAATGAATTCAGCAACATCGCTGACTGTTGATTAGATCGTTGCACTGCTTTTTCCATTGCAGTAAATTGTCTCCAATACCTATTTTCTTTTGTTGTAAGACGTTCTTCAAAACGGCCAATTTGATTATCTATGGATGACATATTACGACCAATTGTATATTGTTGTATAGTTTGTAAAGGATTACCTGCCTTTAGTTCAACCTTTGAAATTGTCTCCTTAATTGTATCTCTTAACCTTGTAGCAATACCGTTTGTTTCTTTAGAGGTACCGATATTGTTAAACAATTGGTATACAGCATTTGGATCATTATTGACAGCTTCCCTTAATTTAGATTCACTTATAATTAACTTCCCTTTATCCATATAATTACTAGAAGTCGTGATACCTATCTCTGATAATTGTGAATATCCAGTAAGTCCTTCTACCCTATTGAAAGCATTCATTCTCATCAAATTTAATCCACTAGATAATATAGAATCATTTTTAATAAGGCCACTTTTTGCTTTTTCTTCCCATTGTTCTATTTGTTTGTCAGATAACGATTCTTTCTCTTCGGATGTTAATGGAAGGTAATTCTTATATTTCTCTTCTGAGATCTTTCCATTAATTTTACCTATAATTTCATTATATTTAGTTACAAAATCAACTACATTTTTAACTATTTTATCTGTGTCGTTTGTAGTTGTGATTGTAACTGGGTTTCCACTTGTAGTTGTATTCTTTAAAGTATAAGTAACATTGTTTATATTAAAGGTATTTGTAGATCTAGTTGTTGAAAGTCCATTTATACTAAATTCAGCATCTTTCCCAATGGTTTTTATAGTTGTGGAACCATCCCCTAATTCAGCACCTGAATTTGCGGTAGTAAAACCTAGTTGCTTAAAAAGGTCAACTGTATTTTGGTTATTAAGGACAAGTGCTGCACCTGCACCGGTTTCATTTTTTGATACAACAATCCTGTCTGTTTGAGAATCATGAAATACAGTTATACCTAACTCTTTTTTACTATTCAATTTACTTATTACATCACTCACAGTATCACTTGCAAGGATATCAATAGTTATATTATTGGTAGTTACATTATCACCACTTGTTACATTAAAACTTAAACTCCTAGCAGTCCCAGGTACAAAATTTTCTGTTCCATCCGAAATCCATGTTGCAGCCTTTGCTAGGCTTTGAACCTCTATACTGGTACTAATATTTGATGCTGACGCATTGGCAGTAGCTGAAATTACTGATTCATTAGAACTCTTTACTGTTTTCGTAGTTAGATTAGCTTGTCTGCCTATTCCATCAAAGATAAATGTATCTAATTCCTTTAATAGTGTATTCATCTCTCTATAACTATCTCTTTGCCATTCCATTGTTTGTTTCTTTTGTATCATCTTATTTAATGGCATACGTTCTACTTTCATTAAATCTTTTACAATCGTATCAATATCCATTCCACTTGCAAGTCCACCAATTCTCACCAATTATCTCACCTCTAGTTCTATATCTTTTTATCTACAACTAATCCTAAAAACTCAGTCATCGCAGCATACATATCTAATAACTTTTTAGAAGGTATCTCACGAACTACCTCTTTTGTAATATCATCTACAATGCTTACATAGTATTCTTGCAGTTCATCATGAAGCTGAAATTTTAACGAAGTATGACTGGGTTTCAGAAACTGGTTCATACTTTTCACTACTTCTTCAAGTTTTTCTTTTGTCAATTCAGGATTTCGATCAGTTTGTTCAGCGGCATGTTGATCTATTACTAACAGCTTTTCTGAAGGATTTACCCTTGCTCTTTCTGTTGGAAACGACGCAGGAAGATTAGAAGAAATTTGATTAATTGACATTAGGATTCCCCCTATTAAACTCAGGTTCATTATTCTAATGTTATTATCGGTATTATTCGAAGATATTTTAGTAATTTAATAAAAAATAAGAGACTCTAAAATAAAGTAGAGCCTCTTAATCGTATTCAAAAACAATTAATTTTTAATCAAAATAGACATGTATGCCATAGTTGTGAAACCATTTTCTTCAAACAAATCAAAAACCTTTCTTAAGAAAGAGTCGTTATGCTCTACAATTTTGGAAAAAGATTGAATTAATTTTACAGTTAAATCTGTTGTAATACCTTTATGATATGAAGACATTCCTATTAAGTGTAGTTTAATCATTGAGAAATGTATGATTAACATTACATAATCATCGAATAGTGACTTCTTTCCCAAAGGAAACATATTCTTAAAAACATAGTTGACAAGATAATTTTCTAAGATATATTCGTACTCTTTTATAAACGGCTTATAGTAATTTTCTAACGCAACTTGATAACGTACCATCATCTCATCTAATGAATCATTCTCAGAATACTGAATACCACTTAAGGTTTCATTTATACACTCAAGATATCTCTGATGACTGATTCCCTGTCCTAATCGGTATTCAATAAGTTCTTTACATAACTTCATTTGAATAGCTAAATTTACTGGTATATTAGTAAGTGAGGTTCTTAGCTCACTACTAGATATTAATTTCCTATATGAGTCTACTAGATTTGGTATTTGCTCTACATTGCCTTGATCTATCTGTTTTTGTATACTTTGGTAAAACATACCTAAGGTAATAAGACGATCTTCTAATGAGTAATTACGATTTTGCAAGACCTCAATTGTAAAAATTCGTAGTTCCCAAAAGTACTGTTGCGGCTTACCATTGTATGCAGGATTTTCTAATGATAAAGACTTTGTAAGGAAACCTCTTGTATCAGCCGGCTCTTCTGTCTCCACAAAATCAATACCATTTGGATTTAGTAATGCTAATCTCGCCGCTTCTGGACATGACATAGTAGCAGATTTTTCGACAATGTTATTTACAGCATTAAAAGTTCTTGGGTATGTCGCACACGTATTAGAAAGAAGGTCTTCACCAAGTGTCGATTGAACTTTGCATAAATTATCCTCTGATAAAAAAGAACATCTTCCACCCTTCTCCATTTTTATTTTTGCATAGTTCTCAACAGAAGAATTCGAACGCTGCCTTGTTATATTCTGATCAAGTAAAGGCTTCAGATCCTGATTTCGGTTTTTTTTATATTTTTTATAAGTATCCTGATCAATGCTAACTCTCCAACCGACACAACAGGAGTCTTCACATGATGAACCAATACATTTAAATTCTTGCATATATGTTGGAACTAGTATAGATCTTGTTTTTTCTGATGTTTTAGCCATATAGAGATCTCCTTTTTATTAGATAATTAAAATCGTTTTCCTATTTTAAAGATAACCACCTTAATTATCTACAGTTAATTTATTAAAGGGATTGAACAGATCTCAATCCCTTTAAACCACCAATAAATTTTAACGAAGTAATTGAAGAACACCTTGTGGTTGTTGGTTAGCTTGAGCTAACATTGCTTGTGATGCTTGAGAAAGAATTGAATTCTTTGTTTGCTCCATCATTTCCTTAGCCATATCCACATCTCTGATACGTGATTCTGCTGCCGTTAGGTTTTCTGCAGATGTACCTAGGTTATTGATTGTGTGCTCCAAACGATTTTGGAATGCTCCCATTTGTGAACGAGACTTAGATACTGACTCAATAGCTAAATCTAACTCTGCAATTGCAGTTGTCGCATCAGCCTTTGTACCTACTTTTTGTGTAGAGATATCTACTGCATCTTCACCAAGAGCTGTACTTAGTTGTGCTTTCCATGTAATCTGCATAGTTTGAGTAGTATTAGCTCCAACTTGAATATCAAGTGTTTGATCAGCTGATAAAATCTTCTTAGTGTTGAATTCAGTGTTCTGTCCAATACGCTCAACTTCTGCAGTTAATTGTTGAAATTCTTTATCTAATTGCGCTCTATCTGCATCTGTGTTTGTATCATTTGCAGATTGTACTGCTAGTTCACGTTGGCGTTGAAGGATGCTATGCGTTTCATTTAGTGCACCTTCAGCCGTCTGTATAAGTGAGATACCATCTTGGGAGTTTTTAGAAGCCATTTCTAAACCTTTGATTTGAGAACGCATTTTCTCAGAGATTGCTAGACCCGCTGCATCATCGCCAGCACGGTTAATACGTAATCCAGAAGATAACTTCTCCATTGACTTTGCTTGTGCACCAGATGCATTTGATAATTGGCGGTGTGTGTTTAATGCTGCGATATTGTGATTAATTCTCATTGTTTTTTCCTCCTTGAATTTTATATCCACGTCCTTGTGGAATATTGATATATTGTAAGTTACAGTGTCTAAAGTCATTTGCTTTCAATACTGCCTTACAAAATATATATCGACCTGTTTTTTTGATTTTTTATAGATTAATAAAGTTTTTTTAAAACCAAATTTTGTATTCTATTTTTTTCAATTATCACTTTCAAATTCCGTTTATACATGTTCAAAAGAATGTGTAATACCCAGAATAATTTGAAAATCCCCCAATAGAACTTTCTAAAATAAAATAAACTCTTAATAAAAAAGGAAATGGTTCAATAACCAATTCCTTTTTTCATTAATATTAACGTAATAATTGAAGTACACCTTGTGGCTGTTGGTTAGCCTGAGCTAGCATTGCTTGCGATGCCTGAGCTAGTATTGAATTCTTAGTTTGGTCCATCATTTCTTTAGCCATATCTACATCTCTGATACGAGACTCTGCTGCAGTTAAGTTCTCTGCAGATGTACCTAGGTTGTTGATTGTATGCTCTAAGCGGTTTTGGAACGCACCCATCGCTGAACGTGATTTTGATACTGATTCAATTGCAGCATCTAATGTAGTAATAGCAGCCGTTGCATTTGCTTTCGTATCAACTGCAAGAGTAGCAATACTAGTTGCATCTTCACCAAGTGTAGCCTTAGTTTGTGCCTTCCAAGTAATTTGCATCGTTTGTCCATTGTTTGCTCCAACTTGAATATCAAGAGTTTGATCAGTAGCTAGGATTTTCTTTGTATTAAATTCAGTATTCTTACCAATACGATCAATTTCTTCAGTTAATTGAGCAAACTCTTTATTTAACTGTGTTCTATCCGCATCCGTGTTTGTATCGTTTGCAGATTGTACCGCAAGCTCACGTTGACGTTGCAGAATGCTGTGTGTTTCATTCAATGCACCTTCAGCTGTTTGGATTAGAGA
>VTTJ01000005.1:300000-392771 GCA_008364785.1 Bacillus sp. BGMRC 2118
TAAATGAAATTCCTCACCTGTATTGCTTTGGAAGAGAAATATTAGATTCTAACTCAACCTACGATTATGATCCTACGAAGCTGACGATATGTGTAAAAGATTTAAATATTACCGGCTTTGATGTTGAATTGTGGCTCCGTGAACAATATAACATTGAAGTAGAAATGTCAGACTTATACAATATCCTATGTATTATTACACCTGGAGATACTGAGGCAGAAACCTCTTTATTAGTAAAGGCTCTTCAAGAGCTATCAGTAAAATATGATCATCAGTCTACAAAGGCTGAAATGGATGTACAAATTCCTGATATTCCTTTATTGGCCATTTCACCACGTGATGCGTTCTATGCTGACACAGAAGTTGTTCCTTTCGAAGAATCTGCTGGTAGAGTCATCGCAGAGTTTATTATGGTGTATCCTCCTGGTATACCAATATTTATTCCAGGGGAGATTATTACAGAAGATAATTTAAATTATATTCGTAAAAACCAAGAAGTCGGTTTACCAGTTCAAGGTCCTGAGGATTTTGATTTGAAACATTTACGTGTAATTAAAGAACATCGGGCAATTAGATAATAAAGAAGCATGTAGCGATTGCTACATGCTTTAATTTTTATTGTGTTATACTATTTCTCTTCTTTATTTGAGTTACATGTACAGTTGTGACACTTTGCGTATAGAGTTGTTACTTTTTCCTCTTCAAAATGCTCAATTGTTCTCTCACATGACTGACAAACGATGATACCCATGTTCCTCATCCCCTCTTCCTTTATATGAAAGCGTTAACAATAATTCTTTAATTAAATAATAATATGACACATTAGTACTGTCAATATATAATTTGTATAACACATTAAATTTTATATAAAGAAGCGTTAAGGACATGGATAGTAAAATAAATGCCTCAATATGATTACTCTGTATTATTCATATTGTGTTTCTAACGGAATGGAAGGCAGTGTTTCCTTAAAAAATTCTGATATATCTTCTGCTTCTTTTCTAGTACGGATACAGAATACTTTTTGCAAATGATCTAAATCTTGAATATCCTGAGGATCGAGAAGAGTTGACCTACCTGTCTGCATACAGATAACAAGGGGTTTACCAAAAAACATATTGGTGTATACGAGGCCGAAATCATAACGAAAGTCATCGGTTGTGAAACCAACAAATCTTACCTTAGACTTTTCACTCTCATCGTACAATCTTTCAAAATAGTTCATCCTATCCCTCCATGTTAAATATTCAGAATATTATTATAAATTAAATAACCCATTAAAACAACAATACAATGACTCATTTATTTTCTTCTTATTAAATAAGTCATTCAAAACTAAAGGTTGTCAATTTAAAATTCTGAATGCTAGAATGGAACTATTAGTCAAACTAATCATGACTTATGTGTAGTTATATTTATTAGATACACATCAGTATTGGGTGCCATTTCAACATAAGTTTTTGAGTAATTCATTCATATTCTCTAAAATTAAAAAAGATGCTACTTAAGGAGTGAAAATATTGAGTAACAGTGCATACATAAAGCTCGTCCCTGCTTCAACGCAACAATCAATAAGTCTTGATGAGGTTAAGGGCCACTTTCATCACTATAAAGAAATGACAGCCAAGACAGGTTCTCAAGTTAGCTGGTCATACAGCGAAGCAGCTTTTCCTTATGAATTAAAAGAGCAACCAGAAGGAAAAGATCATTGGTTCTATTTAAAGTCAGACGAAAAAGGCTACAATATGCTTGTTGTCGGAGTCGGTTCTGAACAAGTTGAAGATGAGAATGGTGAGTCAGTAGAACGTCAATTCATTCAAATTGTACTACCAGAAGGTGCTACACACGGAGACAAAGGGAAAGGAAATGAATTCTCCAAGTATCTAAGTAAAAAGCTTGAAGCGGAATTACACCTATTTAACGGAAGAATTATGTATTACTATAAAAGAAAATAAGTGTTGCAAATACAATAATAAAAAGGACTATTTAAATGAATGCATTCAAATAGTCCTTTATTATTTGGCTGTTTTCACTCATGAACAGCATATCTATACGTTTTTTTTAGAGCATTTTTTCTTTCTTCCCTAGCGTTGAAGATTTCCTAATTTTAAAAAGTTACTATTCAAGAGAAAAGCCTTTATTTAAAAAGATGGCTTAATACCTCTCTTACTTCCTCATTACCTAACCCTTTCCAAAATAGCTCATTATAAATTAAAAGATCTAAATGTAAATGTAGCTCAGAGTTATCTTGTTTCACTTCTCCACTAGTTCCACTATTCCCCACATACCCAACCACAGTGTCTGGCGTTACTGCATCCCCAACACGGATAGATTTCGGTATTGAATCTAGATGAGCATATCTTGCTACTACACCGTTTGGATATGTAATCCAGACTTGTTTCCCTCTTAGTTTATCTAACATATATTCTGGAGTTGCCGGTAATGTTCCAGCTAGTTGTAAATCTTTGTTTCTTGTCTCTTCATTCGGATAAGGAGTATAGTCATGATCAGCACGAACCACTTTCCCTTCTGCCATTCCATAGACGGGTGTCTGTCGATTTATTGTAACACTAGAGGAATATTGATAGAAATCCATGCCCTCATGAGTACCATGACGATAGGTTCGTTTCGCCCCTGGTAAATGTGATTTTACAGTGCTAACATTTGCTCCCTTAATCGGATTATCCAATATTGATAACAACATTAAAATCCCTTCAACATCATTCGGTACAAGTGGCTTTGTGCTAGCCGGTACATCAGTCTTTTCCTTTGGTAAGTATATAGTCAACGATTGTTTCTTATTCTGAATATTCGCTTGGAGTGGTTGTTTAAAAAATTCTACGGCTAAATATGGCTCATTTTCTATCAATTCAAATGTTTTTCTTGATGTTGGGAAGTACTCAATTCCATTATTAACTACAGGGACACCATATATAAATGTATATGTTTCTTGTCCAATATTTACTTGCAATGTTCGATTCACTTCATCGTATTCGTAAGTGGATTCGAGCTCACTACTAATTTCTCGAACTGCTACATACTTCGTACCGTACATCGAGACATAACGGACATTTGCAGTGATATATTGATTTTCTTGTACATTTGTTGATAATTTTAATCCATAACTTTCTTTATTTTGCTTTTGAAGACTATGCTTCTCGTTTGAGCAACTAACTAACAAAAACCCAATCGTAATAAATAGTAACCAATTCTTCATACAGTATCCTTTCCACCTGAATAAACTGAGTCATGTATTTATTATCTTTATCCAATAGTTGGGTTTTCATTCGTATATATGTATTTAATAGTTACTAAAGAGTAGTCTCAAAGGTTAATTTATGTTACTTACTAGATCAAACTGTTCTAGAAGACTTGTATGGACCACCAAACAATTCTTTGGACAATGAAAAATATGAATAGTGTTGTAATTGTAAGCTTCGCTGATTGTTTTGTTGAATATCCATTTGCGTTAGCTGCAATAAAAGATAAATATATAAATACTACTAATAGGAGGCCTTTTGCATATATTCGGTCATGGTTTGATAACATTTCAACAATTGTAAAAATACTGTATATCATAGCTTGTATACTTATGACGACGAGAGTTTTCATATCATTACCCCTTACATATCCCTTTATAAATATGTATGCAGTGGACAATGCTCTTATTTTTCATTTTTGTAACAAATAAATGACAAGCCAAAATATCTAATAATTGCGTGGTACAATAGCCCTAACTATATTTGGAAATAGAAGGACCTTGATTGGCTAGATATTTTTACAGGTAATTTCCAGAAGAAAGGGTGACACCTGAATGCTTCTACGCATCTTTTTGGTTGTTAGTTCATTTACAATCTTATCTTCATGTAATTCCGATAACGATACAGAGCACTCTATCGACACCTTTTTAAAGGCTGATGCCCTCTTTATTTCGAATGAGGAAAATTTAGAAGTTGAAGATGAGTACTATGATGCAATTTTGGAAATAAAAAAACTATATCCTGGCGCAATGAACAAGGTCGTGCTATTAACGGATCGGGAGTATCATAATATAGAGGAACAATTAGATGTTTCTACTTATCCAACTTTACTTTTATTGAATGAAGAAAAAGTGAAGGTAAAAATCGAAGGTGAACGTAACACTCATTATATTTTCGAGGAGATTGTGGCATATATCGAAGAGGAAAAGCTCATGACATCTAACAATTAATACAATGAACATAGGCAACCCCAATGATGCGGTTGTCTTTTTCCTTACTAAAAAGATTTGTTAAAAGCTTCGTATTAAAAACGTGTTAAAAAAAGCCGTTCTCACGGGGAGAACGGCTACTGTTATTATTTTATAATATGAATTGGACTACCAATCGCTACTTCTGCAGCTTCCATAGAAATTTCACCTAATGTTGGATGAGCATGGATCGTCATCGCAATATCTTCCGCTGTCATGCCAGCTTCAATTGCTAATCCTAATTCTGCAATCATATCGGAAGCATTTGTTCCAACAATTTGCGCACCAATCACAAGGCCATCTTCTTTTCGAGTTACGATTTTAAGGAAACCATCAGCGCTATCAAGTGCTAATGCACGGCCATTTGCTCCGAACGGGAACTTAGCAGATGCAACTTCAATTCCTTCTGCTTTTGCTTCATGTTCTTGATAACCAACTGTTGCCATTTCTGGATCTGTAAATACAACCGCAGGAATTGCGTGATAATCAATGACAGAAGGATGTCCGCTAATTGCTTCAGCAGCTATTTTCCCTTCATATGATGCTTTGTGAGCTAACGGAGGTCCATCAACAATATCACCAATTGCATAGATATTACTTACACTTGTGCGACATTGTTCATCTATTTTAATGATACCTCTGTCCGTCTTTTCAACACCTAGCTGCTCTAATCCTAGTTCATCTGTATTCGGCTTTCGTCCAACAGTAACTAAACAATAATCAGCTTCTACTGTCTTCGCTTCACCATTTACTTCGAACGTTACTTTTACACCGTTTTCTGTTTCTTCTACACCTTTGGCCATTGCTTTAGTGAAGATTTCAACATTCTTTTTCTTTAGACGGCGTTTAACTACAGATGTCATTTGTTTTTCAAAGCCGTTAAGTAACTCATCAGCACCTTCAACGATAACTACCTCAGTTCCGAAATTTGCATACGCTGTACCTAGCTCAGTACCGATATAACCTCCACCAATTACAACCAGCTTCTTTGGAATTTCAGGTAAACTTAAAGCACCTGTTGAATCGATCACACGTTTTGAATATTTGAAAGTTGGAATTTCGATAGGACGTGAACCTGTTGCGACAATACAGTTGTTAAACTTATATGTTTGAGCAGAATTTTCATTCATAATACGTACTGTATTACTATCTACAAAATAAGCTTCCCCACTAAGAATCTCAACTTTATTACCTTTTAATAGTCCTTCTACTCCACCTGTAAGCTTCTTAACTATACCAGCTTTCCATTCTTGAACTTTAGAAAAGTCAACTGTCACATTGTCAGCCTTAATTCCCATTTCTTCAGAATGCTTCGCTGTTTCATAACGGTGTGCTGCTGCAATTAGAGCTTTTGAAGGGATACATCCAACATTTAAACAAACTCCACCAAGAACACCCTTATCTACTATAGATACCTTTTGGCCAAGCTGTGCTGCACGGATTGCGGCAACGTAACCACCTGGTCCTGCTCCAATGACAAGTGTATCAAGTTCAATCGGAAAATCTCCTACTACCATTGATTACGCCTCCATTAAAATTAGTTGTGGATCATTTAATAGTCGCTTAATATGATTTAATGCATTTTGTGCTGTAGCTCCATCAATCATACGGTGATCGAAGCTTAATGAAAGGGCAAGTACAGGTGCTACTACAATTTCACCATTACGTACTACAGGCTTTTCAGCAATACGTCCGATACCTAGTATTGCAACCTCAGGATGATTGATAACTGGGGTAAACCATTGTCCACCAGCAGAACCAATATTAGAGATTGTACAAGAGGCACCTTTCATTTCTGCTGGAGCTAACTTTCCATCACGAGCCTTTACCGCCAGGTCATTTATTTCAGAAGAAATCTCATAGACAGACTTACGATCTGTATTTTTTACAACTGGCACTAATAATCCTTTATCTGTGTCTGCAGCAATTCCGATGTTAAAGTAATGCTTTTGAATAATTTCATCTGTTGCATCATCCAATGATGTGTTTAGTACTGGATATTTCTTCAATGCAGAAGTTAAGGCTTTAACAACATACGGTAAGTATGTTAGCTTTACACCTTGATCAAGTGCATGTTGCTTAAATTTCTTACGGTGAGCGACTAGTTCAGTTACATCAACTTCATCCATTAATGTAACGTGTGGCGCTGTATGCTTTGAGTTAACCATTGCTTTTGCAATTGCCTTACGAATTCCACTCATTTTCTCACGAGTTTCTGGTAGTTCACCAGTTGGAATTGGTGCCTGCGCAGCTTTCGTTTCGGTTGCTGGTTTTGCAGTATCAACTGCTTGTTCTGTAGCAACTGCAACGTTTGCACCACCATTTAGGTAGTTATCAATGTCACTCTTTGTTATACGACCATTTTTACCAGTTCCACTAACTTGACGAATATCTACACCTTTTTCTCTAGCATGTTTACGTACTGAAGGCATTGCGATAATACGTCTGTTAGGGTCTACATCGGTTTGTGCAGGCGCTGCTGTTTGAGAAGCTGGTGTTGATTCAGCTTGCACACTTGGTGTTGGAGCTGGTTCAGCTGCTTTAGGCGCTTCTGCTTCGTCACTATGATCTCCTTTGAACTTAAGGTTTTCATAACCTGGTGCATCAAATGTAATGATGGTTTGTCCAACGGTTGCAACTTCACCTTCATTTGCATTTAAAGAAATAACTTTTCCTTTAACTGGAGATGGAATTTCAACTACTGCTTTATCATTTTGTACTTCACAAAGCACATCATCTTCATTTACTTCATCACCTTGTTTTACAAACCACTTAACTATTTCACCTTCATGTATACCTTCACCGATATCAGGTAATTTAAATTCGAATGACACGGAATGTAACCTCCTTTTATATGTAAAACATGAATTTAGGAAATACAAAGAAATCAGAAAGGACCTCTGATTTCTAATTTAGCTTTCGTTCGTTTAGAAATTTAAAACTTTTTTTGCCGTCTCGATTACATCTTTATAGTTTGGCAGCCAAACTGTTTCAGCTTCTGAGAATGCATACACTGTATCTGGTGCAGCAACCCGAAGAACAGGTGCATCTAAGCTTAAGATTGCTCGGTCATTAATTTCAGCAACTACATGTGCAGCGATACCAGCCTGCTTTTGTGCCTCTTGAACAACAATAGCTCTTCCGGTTTTTTCAACTGAAGCAATAATTGTATCAATATCCAGAGGAGAAACAGTACGTAAGTCTACAACTTCTACCGAATGACCTTCCTTTTGAAGCTCTTCAGCTGCTTTTAGAGATTCATGTACCATTGCACCATACGTGATGATTGATAAATCAGTACCCTCACGCTTTACATCAGCTTTACCGATTTCAATTGTGTATTCACCTTCTGGCACTTCACCGCGGAATGATCGGTATAACTTCATATGCTCTAAGAAGATAACTGGGTCATTATCGCGAATCGCAGAAATTAATAATCCTTTTGCATCATAAGGAGTGGAAGGAATGACTACTTTTAAACCAGGTTGTTGAGCCATTAAACCTTCTAAACTATCCGCATGCAATTCTGGTGTATGAACCCCTCCACCAAAAGGAGAACGAATTGTTACAGGTGCATGATATCTTCCGCCTGAACGGTATCTCATACGGGCCATTTGTCCAGAAATAGAATCAATTACTTCGTACACAAAACCAAAGAATTGAATTTCAGGAACTGGTCGGTATCCTTGCAGTGATAGCCCGATCGCTAAACCACCAATACCTGATTCTGCTAGAGGTGTATCAAATACACGATCTTCACCAAATTCTGCTTGTAATCCTTCAGTCGCACGGAAAACCCCACCGTTCACTCCAACATCTTCACCAAACACTAAAACATTTGGGTCTTTTTTCAGTTCAGTGCGTAACGCATCCGTGATTGCTTGAATCATTGTCATTTGCGCCATAACTTACTTCGACTCCTTCGCTTTATATATTTCCATTTGTTCTTTTAGGTTATTAGGAAGTTCTTCATACATATTAGCTATTAAATCAGTAACTTTTTGTTTTGGCTGTTCATCAGCACGTTTAATAGCTTCCTTAATATCTTCTTTTGCTTGTTCAATTACTTTATTTTCCTCTTCTTCGTTCCAAATACCTTTCTTTTCAAGGTACTTACGGAATCTTACTAATGGATCTTTTCTTTCCCACTCATTATCAAGATCTTCCGTACGGTAACGAGTAGGATCATCCCCGGCCATTGTATGTGGACCATAGCGGTATGTTAACGTCTCAATTAACGTTGGACCTTCTCCGTTGATTGCACGCTCACGAGCATCTTTCACCGCTGCATATACAGCTAATGGATCCATTCCATCTACTTGAATACCAGGAATACCAGCAGCTACTGCCTTCTGTGCAATAGTCTGTGCAGCTGATTGTTTTTCTACCGGTGTTGAGATTGCAAATCGGTTGTTTTGTACAATAAAGATTGCAGGTGCCTTGAATGCTCCAGCAAAGTTAATTCCTTCATAGAAATCCCCTTGAGAAGCTCCACCATCACCTGTATATGTAATCGCTACAGATTGTGCGTTACGCTTTTTCATTCCAAGTGCAACTCCTGCTGCCTGAATGTACTGTGCACCAATAATAATCTGTGGTGAAATCACATTTACACCTTCAGGAATTTGATTTCCATGGAAATGACCTCTTGAGAATAAGAAAGCTTGATATAGAGGTAAACCGTGCCATATCATTTGAGGTACATCGCGATATCCTGGAAGGATAAAGTCTTCCTTCTCTAGAGCAAATTGTGAAGCGATTTGTGAAGCCTCTTGTCCAGCAGTAGGTGCATAGAAACCAAGTCGTCCTTGACGATTTAGTGATATTGAACGTTGGTCTAAAATACGCGTGTAAACCATTCTAGACATAAGTTCCTTTAGTTGTTCATCAGAAATTTCAGGCATTGCTGCTTCGTTAACAACTTCGCCTTCTTCATTCAAGATTTGTACAGTTTCGAATTGGCTCGCAATAGCATCAAATTGCTTTTGCTTTTCAAAAGTAGCTTTTTTTGTTTTTGAAGCCATGAATATTCACCCTTCCTGTTCTATTCCATTTAAGTTAATAATGGCAAGTTAAAAGTTGTTTACATACAGCACTAGGTTACCCAACTTTTAATGTTAGAAGTCAAAAAACAAAAACGTTTTTTATAAGTAGGTATTTTAGCTAGTATGTAATCTACCTTCAAAAACTGTACTAATAATAAACGACTATAAACTAGTACAATTCTTTTTCCATAAAATCAGTGTACATTATTACAGTTTTACCCGTCAATCATTAGGTTTCAAATTTTTAATAGAATAAAAAAGTAACATATTATTCCAATAAAACAACACTGTACTAATACAATAGATAAACCTGTATTATAATTTATGATACAACAAAAACAGACTCTTATTGTTACTAAAGTCATTAAAATAGCAAAAGATGTCACAGGTTCATCACCATGACATCTTTTGCTGTTTTTGATTGTTACTTTAAGGAAAAACCCAAACCTTTATTTTAGTATGTAGTTACTACAATACATAAAGAGAATGGCTCTTTTCTAAACCAACCTCAATATGCTTCTAATACTGGTTGTACACCCAGAATAATTGTACTAAAAGCAACAAAGTTTTAGAAAAGAGCCTTTTATTTTCTCAATTCTGTTCTGAAGTTATATTTAGACCCGCTTCTTCATAGAAACGTTTCTTATTTGCATTGTATTTATTTGTAATTTCATTATACTTTTCATTTAAGGTTAATACCCTTTCATAACTGCTGTTCACCTTTTGTATTTGTTCCTCTAACTGTTCTAATGTTAAGTCTTTATTTTGAAACATGATATATAGTTGTTTATCTAATTCAATGGATTCACCATATGCTTCAAAAAGTTCCTCATATGTAGAATATCGAGTCTTCATTAGCTCTACTAGTGATTTCGCACTTTTTCGGAGTTGTTCCCCTTCCACTTCTTCTACGATCTCTAGAGTATTTTCGAACTCTTGTTTCGATTTTTGTATACTTTCATATTCCTTATTAAGTCCTGTTCTTCTTTCTTCTGTGACCATAAGTGCCTCAGTTGATAACTGTTCGATTTTTTCTATTTCCTTTAATCCTAATGTCATAATTTGATCGTAAATTTCTTTTTCTTTTGTTTCTAAACGGACCATTTCCGTTTGTTGATTTTCAAACTCTGTTTCTAATTTAACAGCTTCTTCTAAATGACTATACATCGTTTCTTGAGGTGATGGACCCGCTTGACAAGCTGACATGCTTACAGCTAGTACCAAGACAAGCATTCTGACTATATATTTCATAAGTGACTCCCCCTATCTCTATTATTAATATAGATACTAATCATTTATTTGGCAACTATACCCAATATATGTGCTTGTCCATTCAATTAGTCCACAACTAAAAGGCTGTTTTTCGGAAAAGTTTATAGCCATCAAGAAATACGTACCTAATAAAAAGACTGTTGTTCTCGGACTTCATCATTCTTTATCAGATATTCAGGATATGGTATGCTAATAACATTGAATCTTGTATTAATGGATTATTAGAGTGGAGTGATTGAGATGCTTACAATGAGAGATGTGATTCGTGAAGGTCATCCTACATTAAGATTGGTAGCTGAAGAGGTAGTGTTACCTGCTTCTGAAGAAGATAAGAAAATTCTTCGTGAAATGATGGAATTTGTAATAAATAGCCAAGATCCGGAACTTGCTGCTGAATATGAGCTAAGACCTGGGATTGGCATTGCTGCACCTCAAATAAATGTATCGAAGAGAATGATTGCTATTCATGTTACAGACGATAAGGATCAATTGCACAGCTATGCATTGTTTAATCCAAAAATTATCAGTCATTCTGTGGAAACATCATATTTAACAACAGGTGAAGGTTGCTTATCAGTAGACAGAGATGTACCTGGTTTCGTTCCAAGGTATGCCCGTATTACAGTGAAGGCTACCACCTTAGAAGGTGAAGAAGTAAAGCTGCGTTTAAAAGGGTTACCTGCCATTGTATTTCAACATGAAATTGATCATTTAAACGGAATCATGTTTTATGACCACATTAATAAAGATGAACCGTTTGCTGAGCCAAAGGATGCAACAGCAATAGATAGATAAACGAGGGGGCAACTGCCACCTCGTTTTTTCATTAGGTTTTTTTGATCAGTCGAGAGCCAGATTAGTCACAAGTATTATAAAAATCATTCGTCATAGAAATGAAGTGATAATTTATATGATATATATCACCAAAAGAGTCTTCATTACAGTAACCCTAGTTGTTCTAGACAAAGGTTTATCCCATCATCTTCAGGCTGAATTCGTTATAAAGGATGCTGCTTCCTTCGTCTGCTGTACACCATTTGCCATTGCCACTCCAGTACCAGCAAATTGGAGCATCTCATTATCATTTAGTCCATCTCCAAATGTAATTATATCTTTTCTAGTAAATCCGAGTTACGTCATCTTTACTACAATTCCTTAGCTTTTTGATCCCCCACTTGGCAAAACATCAGTAGCAAGATCCTGCCACCGGATGAAACGAAAGTGAGGATAGTTCTTCATATAATGTAATTCTTCATCTCTTCCACAAAATAATTATGTTTGATAAACATCATTTCCCAAGTAATATTCTTCATCGAGATCAGTGTGATTGAAATTAAGTGTGCCTAAGCTTTCATGTATATGTTGGTGATTATCGGCAGTAGACTTCATTTGACTATGATCGATCCATAAATATTAAAGCATGCTGGTTACGTTTTGATGTACCACATAACTCTTTCATTTTGTTAAGATCATGGGGATTCTTATAAATCGGTTCTTCTTCCAGTACAAGATATACCATTAAAACTTACAAACGAAGATATCTTTAAATCATCTTTTATGTCATGAAACGTAAAAGGAGCTCTTCGGTGTTGCAATGGCAATAAAATGACCTGAAGATAGTAAGAAATTCAAGGCATCTATTGTACTTTTGGAAATTCTTTTTTCTTTGTTAAGAATTGTCCCATCAATATCAAAAAATAATAACTTCTTTTCCATTATATAGTTCTCCTAACTTAAGCAGTTCTACTTAATTTACTACTGCTTTCTTTCTTCTTACTCGAAGTTAGATAAACTCCTGCTAAAATTAACACGAAGCCAATTACCATAAATACATGTATACGTTCATTTAATATAATAGATCCCCAAATCATTGCGGATATTGGGACAAGATATGTAACTAATGAAGCAAATTCCGGGCTCCCCTTTTGAATGCAATAATAATATAAAAGGTAAGCAATACCCGAGCCAAATACCCCAAGCCCAATTAGACCAAGAAACACAGAAGCATCCAACATCTTTACAAAAATTGATGTGTCTGTAAATAAAACCATAATAAGACTTATTAGTGTAGATACCATTAATGTACTTGCTGAAGTCATCGTGATACTTACTTTTGATAAATATTTTTTTGAAAGGTGTGTGGAGAGACCATAGCATATAGTCGCCATGACCATTGTAATGAGTCCAATTACTGATTGTTCCTTCATATTCTCAACATTTACACCGGATAATAATACAATCCCAGTAAAACCTACAGTTATACCGATCCATTGGAACTTCCCTAACTTGTTTTGAAAAAATATAAAGCCAATCATAATAGTCCAAATAGGAGTACTTGCATTAATTAAAGATGCATAGCTGCTTGAGATTCTTGTTTCGCTTAATGCAATTAAGAACCACGGTAAAGCATTATTTAATAAAGAAACTAATGTAATCATCTTAAATGGTAGATGTTTAAATTCGCCCCACTTCTTTCGAATAACTAGGATGATGAGTAAGATAATTGTGCCAAATAAACTTCTGCCAAATACAACTCCCCATGCTCCAATAGGTTCTACTAATAGCTTAATAAATAGAAATGAAGTACCCCATATCAAGCTTAATGCAAGTAGTGCACTATATAACTTTGCCATCTTAACTCTCCTCCACTTTCCTTAGTTAATGCCTTTAGTGATACAAAAAATTTAAACGGTTGTGAAATTCCATTTTTACCCATGAGAGGGATTATGGTAACTCCATATACTAAAACTATACAAGCTGATTGGATAAGAATAAACCATATTTAAAAGGAGAGAATGAATAAAATGTTAAAAAAACTTAGACGGAAACTATTAGAACAATGGAACGATATGTTACGTAAGAGAACGATCGCATAAAGAAACTTTCATAGATCATTCGTGCTGTTTTCACATAATTCGTTAACAATTTGACGATTAACTCGCTAGTTTTAAGACTTTAGTGGCGTCTTTTCATCAAAGCATTAACTTTTACCTATCTTTAAGAGTCTGAAGATTATCTCTTTGTTTTGTTGCAACAACGATTATGAAAACAGCCTTTAGAAAAAACATGAAAAAGAATGAAAATTACTTTATAATAAATAATAACGTATTCCCTTTACTTGGAACTAGTAGAAAGATTTGCTTAATAGAAGAGAACATCATATAATTGTTCTTATTTACTAGTAGAGAATATTAAATTACTTTTAAGAAATTTGCTTGTTAACTGTTCACACCACTTTTCCCCTAAAAAGATATGGTTGAACTAGATATATATAATAGAAAGTCAAGGAGAGATAGAACATGATATTTAAAGTATTTTTTCAAGAAGACATTTTTCAAGCACCCGTTCGAGAACGCACAAAAACTATATTTGTTGAAGCTGAAACTGAAGGTGAAGTAAGAACGAAATTAGCGGATCGTTCTTATAACATTGAATTTATCCAGAGCGTAACAGGTGACTATTTAGATTATGAGAAACAATCAGAAAACTATAAATTGGAGACGGTATAACTTATGAAGTTTGTAAAAAATGACCAAACAGCCGTTTTCGCTCTCGGTGGATTAGGCGAAATCGGTAAGAACACATATGGTGTTCAATTTCAAGATGAAATCATCTTAATTGATGCAGGAATAAAGTTTCCTGAGGACGAGCTACTTGGTATTGATTATGTCATTCCTGACTATAGCTACCTAGTTAAGAATGTTGATAAAATAAAAGGATTATTTATTACGCACGGTCATGAGGATCATATTGGGGGAATTCCATACCTGCTAAGAGAAGTAAATATTCCGATTTATGGTGGGAAATTAGCGTTAGGTCTAATTAAGAATAAATTAGAAGAACACGGATTACTTCGCCAAACGACATTACACGAGATTAAAGAAGATGACATTATTAAATTCAGAAAAACCTCTGTGACGTTCTTTAGAACAACTCATAGCATTCCAGATGCCTACGGAATTGTTGTAAAGACACCACCTGGACAAATCGTTCATACGGGTGATTTTAAATTTGACTTCACTCCAGTGGGTGAACCTGCTAACTTAACAAAGATGGCAGAGATTGGGAAAGAAGGAGTACTTTGCTTGCTATCTGATAGTACAAATAGTGAAGTACCACATTTCACGATGTCTGAACGACGTGTTGGTGAAAGTATACATGAGATATTCCGTAAAGTTAATGGCCGAATCATTTTTGCTACCTTTGCATCTAACATTCACCGCCTTCAGCAAGTTGTAGAGGCTGCTGTACAAAACGGAAGAAAAGTTGCTGTATTTGGTCGTAGTATGGAATCAGCAATGACAATCGGACAAGAATTAGGTTATATAACATGCCCTAAAGATACAATTATTGAGGCATCCCAAATTAATCGTTTACCTGCGGATAAGGTTGTCATCTTATGTACAGGTAGCCAAGGCGAACCGATGGCTGCTCTTTCACGAATTGCAAACGGTACACATAGACAAATTCAAATTATACCTGGTGATACAGTTGTATTTTCATCTTCACCTATACCTGGAAATACGATAAGTGTTAGTCGTACAATTAACAGTCTGTTTAAAGCAGGAGCTGAGGTTATACATGGTTCCTTAAGTGATATTCATACTTCGGGACATGGTGGACAAGAAGAGCAGAAGCTTATGCTTCGCTTAATGAAGCCTAAATTCTTCATGCCTATACACGGTGAGTATAGAATGCAAAAAATGCATACTAAGCTAGCTGTAGATTGTGGTGTATTAGAAGAGGATTGCTTCATTATGGATAACGGTGAGGTATTGGCACTTGGTTCTGATGAAGCGAGTGTAGCTGGAAAGATCCCATCAGGTAATGTATATATTGATGGAAGTGGAATTGGCGACATCGGAAATATCGTATTACGTGATCGTAGGATCCTCTCTGAGGAAGGCCTTGTTATTGTAGTAGTTAGCATTAATATGAAGGAGCATAAAATTGCTTCTGGTCCAGATTTAATTTCCCGTGGGTTTGTCTATATGAGAGAATCGGGCGATTTAATCAATGATGCACAAAGTTTAATAACGAAGCATTTAAATCGTGTGATGGAAAGAAAAACTTCTCAGTGGTCAGAAATTAAAAATGAAATTACTGATACTCTGTCACCTTTCCTATATGAAAAAACAAAGCGCCGTCCAATGATTTTACCAATCATTATGGAAGTATAAACATACAGGCAAAAAATAATCCCCCTTCTTTATAGGAAGGGGGATTATTTTTTCTACTCATCAATTAAATTCTTTTCGAACCTGCTTATATCTGTATCAGCACCAATTACAATTAAAATATCTCCTTGCTGAATGGTTTCCGATGCTTGAGGTGAAACAAGGATCTCCTTGCCTCGTTTAATAGCTACAATATTAATCCCATATTTTGCACGGATGTCTAAATCAATTAATGAATAGCCATCCACGTGTTTACTTGCAATAATCTCTACAATACTGTGCTCATCTGATAATTCTAAGTAGTCTAATACGTTGTTAGATACAATATTATTAGCGATTCGTTGCCCCATATCTCGTTCCGGGTGAACGATATTATCTGCACCAATTTTTGATAATACTTTTTCATGATAATCGTTTTGAGCTTTTACTGTAATATTTTTTACACCAAGTTCCTTTAAGATTAATGTCGTTAGTATACTTGATTGAATATTATCTCCGATTGCCACAATGACGTGATCAAAGTTACGAATACCTAAACTTTTTAATACCATCTCATCCGTCGTGTCCCCTACAACAGCATGTGAGGCAATGGATGCAAATTCGTTTACTCTGTCTTCATCAAGGTCAATTGCTAGTACTTCCATACCCTGTTGACTTAATGTCCGACAAATACTTCCACCAAATCTTCCTAGTCCAATGACGGCAAACTCTTTTTTCACAATAATTCCTCCAATGATTTACACGTAATCACCATCACCACTATTTTAACACAAAGAATACTTTCTGTAAGTGGGGTTGTATTCCTTTGCAAATGATTTACTTCTAGTCATATTTGTAACAGGGTAATGATTCAACGCGTAAATTAATTGCACAAATTCCTCTCTTTGCCACGCATCATAATAAGAGAGTGTGTAATAGTAAAATTACACACTCTCTTATTGTGATTTCTACTATTCTTTATCACTGTATTTATAGCTATTATAATGAACGATCGTAACATCCATTTTTATATTTGTTAGCGAATTCTCATCTAAGTAAAAATTTTTATGTTTTGTTAATTCCTGATATTTTTTAGGATGCTGTCTATACCAATCTTCTCCTGCATTTAAAATATCAATCTTATTAGTTAGACCAGTTTTGTAAAGAGAGATAACCTTTTCTTTCAAGTCTTTCTCTAGTATCTCCTGAAGTTCTTTGGCAGGGATGTCCTTTATTTTTTCAAGTAAATCTCCTTGTACGGAAAGTTCAATGGAAAACTTCGGTGTTGATGTATCCTTCTCATATTTAAATTTCATTTTTGGTGAACTGAGTCTAACAGCTGCAATGAGCTCTCCATCTTTTTCTACCTTATGGTCATAGGTTACTTTTTTTTCTAATAGCCAATTTGTAAGAAAGGCATCGTTGAACGAAAAATCTGTCATATACTTCTCGTGTTGAAAAAGCGCATAACCATTAAAATATAAAATAGGAAAGTCTTTATCTGCCTTCCAAGCATCATGATCAATTGTGACAATTGGTATTTTTGCTGCCCCCATTGGTTCATAATAGTCCCTCAAAAAGTTCATTAGGATAATTGGTCTTATTTCATCTTGTGATATTTCATTTGCTTTCCCTTTAAAAAGCACTGTGTAAACAGCCGGATAATTGAATAATGCCTTTGTATTTAAGATGTCCTCCATATTATCTTTTGCTATCACAACCCGAAGAGTTGGCCGAAGTGAACGGTTTCTTCCCACTTCTTTGATCACTTCATTAAATTTTTGTTTCACTACGTTTTCACTTAAAACAAGTGTCACCACATGTCCAAAAAATAAGGGAGGCTCTGATTTTTTATAAAGCTTACTAACCGCTAAATTCAACGTTTCCCCAGTAGCGGATGCAACATAGATGGGAATTGGCTCAACAGGTCTGCTTCCTTCTTGCTTTGCAACATTTGCAAAATTGAGACCTTGAATAAAAACTTTATATTGCTTCTTATCTTCATCATAATCCATACCAATTGCGACGATATAAGTTAAGTCTTGAATATTCTTTAAACCAGAACAACTAGTAAGGCACAAACAACATATGATTACTCCAATAGTACGGAATACCCTCATGATTAATTTCCACCTCTTGTTGGATCTTCAGGACTCGTTAACTTCGTTCTAGTTTTATAAAATTGGCGTGGTGCCTTTAATAAAGATTTTATTGCCTCTCGAATATTTAGCGGAGCAAGTGATCCTAGATAGGGTGCACCGAAAGAAGAAATTGTAGACAGATAAAAAACAGTAAGAAGGTACGTAATAATGACACCGAACAATCCAAAAAGTGTACTCATGATCACTACAGTAAACCGTAGCAACGTAAAAGCAGAACTTAATGATTGATTGACCAAGGTAAACGATGATATATAGGTGATGGCAGCCACAACGAGCATGGTGGGTGATGTGAGTCCCGCCCTGATTGCTGCATCTCCTACAATTAACCCACCAAGTACGGCTACTGTTTGCCCAATTGCTCTAGGTAACCGAACTCCTGCCTCATTGAAGAGTTCGAATAAACACAATACGATAAACATTTCAATCGGAGCAGATAAAGGTAACCCAAAGCGGGATACAGATATTGTTGCCACTAGTAAGTATGGAATTTGTTCAATATTATAAGCAGAAAACGCTACCCAAATTCCAGGTAAAAATCCTGCAACCATAACACCTAGAAGTCGAATTAATCTTTCTAATGAAACAAATGCATAATTATTATAAGAATCTTCTGGTGATTTCGTCTGCAATAATAAGCTTACTGGAGCAAATGAAACAGTAGGGTTACCGTCCACTAAAAGTGCAAATCGCCCCTGATTTAACGCTTGCACAATAAAATCAGGTCTTCCTGAATAGTCCAAAGTGGGAAAAACAGAATATGGTCGATCTCCAATTAATGTTTCCAACTCACTTATCCCCGTTAAAATATCTATATCTATATTGTTCAAACGTTTTCGGATTTCTTGTAAGATAGTAGGATCAATAACGTCGTCCAAATACATAATTACAACCTTTGTTTTACTTCTCTTACCAATTGTATATTTTTCTAAACATAATGAAGGGGTGTTTAATCTTCGCCTGATGAGAGATATGTTCGTTTTCAGATCTTCAACAAAACCATCTTTCGGACCTCTTACAGAAGATTCAAGAGATGATTCTTCTGGAGTTCTTTTTGGAAACTCTGCTGCTCGGATGCTTAATAAATCTGTTTCAAATTGGAAGATTACTTGCCCTTCGAACAATAAAGTTGAAAGGTCTTCTAACGATTTGTTGGTAACATCCTCTGCTTGAAATAATGATAGAAGCCTATCCTTAACAGAAGCTTCATCTTTTAAAGTAAGCTTAGGAAGAATATATTGATCTAAATATTGAAGATTAATTAGACTCTCAAAATAGAAAAATTCAAAAGAAACATCAACACTCTTATGAAACTTATTTTGAAAATCTTCACTACTCTGAAATTGAATCTTTAATTTTCCAGACTTCTCCATTCAATCATCACTTCGATTCTGATTCAACTTTTGGTTTTTCAACAAGTTGCTCATTCCTTTTTTTTAGTACGAATAAAATCCAAGACGATAACAGTATATAGACTGTAAAAAAAACAAAACAGGATGGTAAAAAATAGAGATACAGGTATGTATTAAAATAATGTGGTTCAACCTTTACAATGATCAATAGGCCCAATAATATAACATACATGATGAATACAAGTTTTGGCTTAATCCTATAATGCTTAAGCTCTTTAGTAAAAAAGACACCAAGCAAATACATAAATAATCCTACACGAACTAACGCTCCACTTAGCCATTGGTATAAAGCAAAGAAATCTAAGTGATTAATATATTCTCCTATACTTATAATTCTCCATTGCTCATAGGCAGGATAACGATAGTTTTGTGCTTCAGTTGGTCCAAACTCCATAATCGAAGCTGTTAATGGCCCAAAAATTAATCCAGTTAAAATGACCAGTAAGATAAGCAAATGTCTAAATTTAATGGGCTCCTGTAAGAATGGCTGAAGTAAAATGACAACATAAACTTCAAGAAGCCCGGATAGTGTATAAATCACACCTTTCATAACCGGTGACCACCCAAAACTCAATACAGGAAATAACAAGCTAGGATCCTTTACACTTGTATTAATTCCAGCAATCATAAAACCGAAAAGCATGACAAGAGGAAGAATAAATCCACTGGCAATCGCAATATATTTGACCCCAGCTAAAGTAACAAGGAAACAAGATGAAACAAGTACTATTGTAATGATGGTAAGAGAATAATCAGTTAGGAAATAAGCATTCAACCAAATAATTAGATCAAATAATGTTACATAGGAGCTAATAAATAGAAACAATAAGACAGGAATAACTAATAGCCAATAGAATACTTTTCCTAGCTTACTCCTAATTAAGGAGAAAACGCCTTCGGGGGGACTATTTTTTATAATATATAAAATAAAGTATAGGAAGATTAGAGAGATTGGAAAGGCTATAATAACACTAATCCAGCTATCTCTACCTGATGCAGAAAGAAGATTGGGAATAAGAATAACGTGATTTAGTAATCCTGTTGCAAGGAGTAATAATAGTAACAATTGACGTGGAAGTAGAATTTTGGACAAATTTTTCATGCAGTATATCACCAATCTTTGTTATGAATGACAATATTATTTCCTGTATATCAAATTTTATGTTATCTTTCCACTTTTGGACAATAATACAAAACTGTACCTTTGGTTTAAGTTGTCTAGAGTTTGCCATAGACGGTGCAAACTTTAGCAGAGTTCCTTACTCGTCCTCCATAACCATCAAATATACAAAATAACAATAATGAACTATAACACAGCAAAAAAAACTGCGAGTAGACATAAAGTTTACCCACAGCTTATTCGTAATTCTACCCAGCACTTAACATGTTAAATTGTGCTTTTACTAATTTATAATATTCACCTTTAACGTCCATTAATTGATAATGATTACCTTGCTCGATAATCTCTCCATGATCAAGGACAATAATATTATCAGCCTCTCTTATTGTTGATAATCGGTGAGCAATGATGATTGCAGTTCGGTTTTCGAGCAATGTTTTTAATGCTTGTTGTATTTTTACTTCTGTTTCCGTATCAATACTTGCTGTTGCTTCATCTAATATGAGTATTCTTGGATCTGCTAGTAATGCACGAGCAAATGAGATAAGCTGTCTTTCACCAACTGAAAGAACATTCCCTCTTTCTTCTACTTCCGTTTCATATCCGCTAGATAATTTCTCGATAAACACGTTTGCCCCAACAGCCTTTGCAGCTTCTTTTACCTCTTCATCTGTTGCATTTGGGTTTCCGAAACGAATATTATCCATTATTGTTCCGGAGAAGATAAATGTATCTTGCAACACTACACTTATTTGAGTTCGTATACTATCTAATGTCACATCTTTTAAATCGTTTCCGTCAATTTTAACGGTTCCACCTGTTGGATCATAAAAACGACTAACAAGGTTGGCAATTGTCGTTTTACCTGATCCCGTATGTCCTACTAACGCAACCGTTTGACCTGCCTTCATTTCCAGAGAAATACCTTTTAGTGCTTTTCTACTCTCATCGTAAGCAAATTCAACCGTATCGAATTCAATATGTCCGATTATACTGTCTAACTTCCTTGCATTGTCCTTTTCCGGCACATTTGGTTTTTCATCTAGAAATTCAAATATCCGCTCAGAGGACGCCATTGCCATTAATAACTGATTGTATATTTGGCCAATACGAGAAATCGGTTCCCAGAACATTCCTAAATAGAACGCAAAGGATACAAACACTCCAATTTGAATGGTTTCATTAAGAATTAATGTTGAACCATACCAAATTAAAATGGCAGTTCCAATTGCATTGGACATTTCAACAAATGGTCTGAACATTGCATTTTTCTTTGTTGCATCCTTCCAGGAATCATGGGTTTCTAAATTTACACCATCAAAGAACTCCATATTTTCATGCTCTTGTGTAAACGATTGTGTTACACGAATACCTTGGATACTTTCATTTAAATGCGAATTTAATTTAGATTGTTTGATACGTACGATCTGCCATGAACGTCTTATATTTCTTCTAAGGCTTGTAGAGATAAAAAACATAATTGGTAATATAACGAGTACGGCGATTGTAAGCTCTGGACTTAATGTAAACAATATCACTACGATTCCGATAAGCATGATAACATCCATTAATAAATTGATAACACCACTAGTGAACAGTTCCTGCAAGGAGTTAACATCATTTAGAATACGAACTAAAATCGAACCTGCTGATCTCGAGTCAAAGAATCGATGTGATAGTCGTTGTACATGGGTAAATAAATGTTGTCGTAAGTCATATATAATATTTTGCCCTAACATATTCGTCCAACGAATCCGCAGGATATTGGCAACATACGAGAGAATATACATGCCTGCAATTATGAATACAAGTTTCACTAATAGATTAGCATCCTTGTTTTCAATCGCATGATCGAACGTATACACCCCTATAATAATCGGTACGATTAATCTCACAGCTGTTGAAACAATCATTGCCAAAAAGGATAATGGCAATAAGTTTTTAGCATATGGAACCATGTAGGCGAACAATCTAGATAACTGTTGCCAGTTAAAAGGTTTCTCGATTACTTGTTCCGTAGAATAATGAAATCGATTTAGATGTTTTTTGCTAGTTTCTCTTTCTTTCACGTTGCTCCCCCTTCCTTATTGACCTTGAAGTACTGTTTCACGATCCTTATATTGAATCTCGTAGATTCGTTGGTAAGGTCCGTTATTCGTCAGGAGATCCTCATGGACACCACGTTCTACAATTGCTCCATTTTCTAGTACTAGGATTTCGTCTGCATGTTTTAGAGATGATATCCGGTGTGCGATAATAAATGTTGTTCGCCCATCCATTACCTCCTTAAATGCCTTTTGAATCTTGAATTCAGTATCCATATCCACCGCACTTGTCGCATCATCTAATACGAGAATGCTAGGATCAATTAAGATTGCGCGTGCAATTGCAATTCTTTGCTTTTGTCCACCAGAAAGTCCCATTCCACGTTCCCCAAGCATCGTATCGTACCCATCAGGCATTTCCATAATAAATTCATGTGCTTGAGCTCTTTTGGCTGCATCAATAATTTGCTCCATCGTTGCATCAGGGTTACCGTAGGCGATATTTGCTTTTATAGATGAAGAAAACAAAAAGGATTCTTGTAATACAAAACCGATATTACTTCTTAATGTGTTTAACGAATATTCCTTAATATCTAAGCCATCTACGAGAATGTTGCCTTCAGTAGGTTCATAAAATCTAGTAATTAACTGAGTAATACTCGTCTTCCCACTACCAGTTGCACCAATAAGTCCGATGACCTTACCAGGTGTTGCATCAAAGTTAATCGATTGTAATGCAATTTCATCCTCAGGTTTATATTGCAACGTAACATCCTTAAATTGCACGTGCCCAGAAAGTCTCTCTTTAACAACCGGCTGTTCCTGTTCGTGAATCTCATTATCCGCTTCTAGAATTTCTAATAATCTCTCACCCGAAGCCTTTGATTGAGAAAATAGATTAATAACAAAACCTAAGTTCATAATTGGCCACATAATGTACCAAACTAAACTAAAGAATGCCACTAACTCTCCCGGCTGAACATCACCATTAATAACTAAAAACCCACCATATGATAATAAGGCAACAACACAGATATTTCCGATGAATTCCATTAAAGGAAAGTACTTTGCCCATACATCTGACGTTTCTAGATATTTCTGACGATAATCACCATTTGAGTCGTTAAATTTATCAATTTCAAAGCTTTCACGCGATAAAGATTTTACAGTATTAATACCACTTATATTTTCCTGTACCTTTGTATTCAGTCTTCCAAAAGATTTACGAATACCTCTGAATGCTGGATGAACTCGTTTATCAAAGCGGTATACAACTATTGCTAAAAACGGAAGTGCTGCCATTGTCACGAGTGTTAATGGCACTGAGTAATAAAACATGACGCCTAAGCTGATTGAAACGAGTAATACGAATCGTAGCAATTCTGCAAACCCAAATGATAAGAAGAAACGAAATCCCTCAACATCGGCTGTCAATCTTGACATAAGGTCACCCGTTTTTGCATTATCATAATATCGGAATGGCAAAAATTGAAGCTTTTCGTATAAAGAGTTTCTTAGCTTATACACAGACCTGATACCAAACATATCCCCTAAATACTGATGAAAGAAAGTTGTCAGTCCCTTCACAGCCATTAACGCGATAAAGCCTAGTGCTAGATAGGGTACATACTCATATTTTCCACCAATAATTACATCATCGATTGTAAATTGTAAAATCATTGGATAAATAACTGTGATTGCTGTTACAAACAGCAAAAAGAACATTGACCAATAAAAATATGGCAAGAATGGCCAATAAAACTGTTTAAGCTTTTTAAATGTCTCCATTCAAAACCCCTCCTTTATGAGAAAAATAAATCCTTGCAATTACTAAAATTTAGAAAAATTAGAACGTATTTAAAAATATATCGGATTTCGAAGTAAATTACTAGTACTTTATTTCATTTTTTTAAACATTTTCATAAGTCGGATTTTTAGTCCGTTTGATGAAAGATTCGGTCACTAAGTGTTACACTACCTTACAAACTGATATAGACTACCCGAGTTAATACAAATAAAAAAAACCAACGCTTAAAAAAACGTTGGTTTGCTTTATTGTGAAGCTTCATCTAATACGCGATCAACACGCTTTGTTAACATCTTCATCCCACTTCCTCCGGCTTGAAAATGTCTCAATGCTCCATTTTTATCAAATACATAGTAAGCTGGTACATACTGATTTTCGAATGCATTCGTTAAAGTATGTTCATTATCTACATAAATAGGTTGACTGATGTCATGTTCAGCTGCCACTTCTTTTATCTTAGAGAGATCAAGATCATCTTCAGATCTTGGCATATGTACTGCAATGACGTTCAACTTGTCCTTATATTGGTCCCGAAAACGATTAATCTCAGGCATAGCTTCCTTACACATATGACAACTAATGGACCAGAAGTGGATGAGTGTGGGTTTATGACCAACTAGTTCTTCCCTGCTTACTTCTTTGTTTAACCACTCCGTTGCTCCGTCTAATGCTGGCATAGGTTCACGTAGTTTCAATAAATGGTTCCTCCTTTCTTAAGAATTAAGCCTTTATTGTTGCTTGTCCCGGCTTCCAGTTTGCCGGACACAGTCCACCTGTCTGCAAAGCTTGAAGAACACGTAACGTTTCATCTACATCTCGTCCGATATTATTATGATTAACCACTGAGTACATTAATTCGCCATCTGGACTGATGATAAATAAACCACGTAAAGCAACACCTTCTTCTATTAACACTCCATAATTTCTCGATACTTGATGATTTGTATCTGCAGCTAATGGATAACGTAGATCTCCTAAACCATTGTCTTTGCGATCTGTTTTAATCCATGCTAAGTGGGTATGTATCGTATCTGTTGATACACCAATCACCTCAGCGTCTAAATCCTCAAATTCATCGTATCGATCAGATAATGCGGTAATTTCAGTCGGACAGACAAACGTAAAATCCATCGGATAAAAAAATAGTACCGTCCATTTTTCATTTTTCATAGTATCTTCTAAACTAACTTTTCCAAATTCTTTATTTGCCATTACAGCATCCATTTCAAAACGTGGTGCTTGTTTTCCAACCATGCGTTCCGCCATATAAATCCCTCCACTAATAATTAATCTACACAATCGTTAGTTTTATCATCTGTTTTCAATTTTAAACTTCTAGCAGTCTATTTTCATAAAAATACTTCAACATTTACTTGATTGATTAGTCTCGGAGATAAGCGTAATCCAAAATAAAAAACAGTGGAGTAGCCTTTCCTGAATTAAGTCCACTCCACCGTTTTATAATTTATTGATTGTTTAATTTGCTTTCAACTTGATTACAAATTTCGTCTGCTGATAAACCAGATGCTTGAATTACTGGACCGGCTGTGAATGAGCTTTCTACGCCCATTATATTTGAATCCATTCCAGTAACAACACAACAGTCACAATTCTTCGCATCATTCTCGTTTTGTAAATCTACAATATCATATCCTTTTTCTTGCAAAGCTTCACGGACATCTGTAAGTGATTGTTCTACACCAATACGAGCCATTTCCATCCACCTCCTCAAGGATAATATGTATCAAGAATTAGAAAATTATTCTTATCAGAATGGAGATGGTTTGAAAAAAATGTTAGATACAATGAATGATTTTTTAAAGAATTAGAGATCTCACTAGAATAAGACTTAAGCATCAAGTAAGTTATCCTGTTTGGTGATTCTTAAAATCTAAAGGAACACATATGAAAGTAAGATAAAAAAAAACTGTAGGAAAGCTTATGACTTTTCTACAGTTTGTAACAATTGAATTTACTGTTCGCTCTTCCATCTCATATACTGACTGATTAGTTTAATCGCAACTTCAATTGCATCTTCATTCGGCGATAGTTTTGCATGATGTAGTCCATATTCAGAGTCAACACCAAGCCAAAACATAAATCCAGGTATGTCTTTAATCATATAACCAAAATCCTCACCGGTCATCGCTTCTGAACACTCAATTAGATGAATATCCGTAAGCTCGGAAACATAATGCATAAACTCTCTTGTTATTTCACTATGATTATATACTTGGTGATACATACTTCCATAATCAATGTTTGTCTTACACGCATAACCAATTTCCACACCTCTGACAATTGCTTCAATCCGCTGCTTAACTTTGTTCATGGACTCTACAGACAGTGTTCGAATTGTTCCTTCCAATCTGGCACGTTCAGCGATAATATTTTGAACTGTTCCCCCTGTAATCTTGCCAATTGTGATAACGGCACTATCAAGTGGATCAACATTACGTGAAATAATTGATTGAAGCTGGGTAACCAATGAACAAGCTGCCACGACCATGTCATTTGTATGATGAGGAAAAGCAGCGTGTCCTCCTTTTCCTTCCAAATCTATAAATAATTCAGACGTATTGGCAAACAATAGACCTTCTTTTGTCGCAATTGTTCCTACTGGATATTCTGGAGCAATGTGTAATCCGACAATAAAATCCGGCTTCCATTTTTGAAATGTCTCCGTTTGAATCATGAGTTCTGCTCCACCAGGACCCTCTTCTGCAGGTTGAAACATAAATAAAACATCTTCTCGTATTGGTTTGTTTACGATTTCTGTTAAAATCCCCAGAGCAATACTCATATGGAAATCATGACCACATGCATGCATATACCCTTCATGCATAGAAGGAAAAGCTAGATTTGTCTCCTCTGTGATAGGAAGTCCGTCAATATCAGCTCGGTAACCAATCATCCTCGTTGGATTTGTTCCTTTTACTTTAACAAAAATTCCTGTCTTCCATTTTTCAATTTCCATACGCTCTGATGGCATGGAATGGATATAGTTTAAAAGGTAAGCCTGTGTTTTGAATTCTTGAAATCCGATTTCCGGTATCTTATGTAGATCTCTTCGAATATCAATAAAGGACTTGTAAGTATTCATCTAGTTCTTCTCCCTTATACATTCCTTGTAGGCGAAACGTCAATCAGTGAAACCTCACTAGTTGGAACGATAATAAAGCTGAAGCGCGGATTTTCATCCACGCTTTTTTCTATTACTCTTCATTTAATTGACGTAACTCTTGCTTAATTTCTGTCTTAGATTTTGTTTTTTCATCGATTTGCTTAATGACTCTAGCTGGAGTACCTGCTACTACTGTATATGGAGGTACGTCTTCAATTACAATCGCACCTGCTGCAACTACAGCACCCTTCCCAACAGTTACACCTTCAAGCACCACTGCGTTTGCACCTATTACAACATCATCTTCTACCACAACAGGTTTTGCTGAAGGTGGCTCAATTACGCCGGCAAGGACTGTACCTGCACCGATATGACAGTTCTTACCAACAGTTGCACGTCCGCCTAAAATGGTACCCATGTCAATCATTGTACCTTCTCCAACAACAGCACCGATGTTAATCATCGCTCCCATCATGATGACAGCATTATCACCAATCTCAACCTGGTCACGAATAATTGCACCTGGTTCAATACGAGCCTTAATTCCCTTAAGGTCTAATAAAGGAATGGCAGAGTTTCTACGGTCGTTTTCAACTACGTAGTCTTCTAAATTTGATTTATTTTCCTCTAATACTCCTTGGATTTCCTTCCACTCACCGAAAACCACGCCAGAGTTACCAGTAATAAAGCTTTTCGTATTTGATCCCCAGTTAATTCCTTCTAAGTTACCTTTAACATAAACCTTAACCGGAGTCTTCTTCTCACTTTTTTGAATAAAAGAAATAATTTCGTTAGCATCCATCATTTTCATATGTAATTTCCTCCTTCATACTTCATTCCTTTACTCTATCAAACCATTTTTTAGATGACAAGTGATTCCTATTTAATTTGGAATATGAATATTCTCTTTCACTATTTCCAGAAATGCTTCTACTTGTTTTAACTGAAACGCAGAATCATATCCAAGTAGCCATGTGTCTCGTTTTACCGATTGTCCAGCTTCATCGAAGAGTGGGATTTTATATACATTTGGATCATTTTCATGAAAGGTAATCGATGGCAATATTGCATACCCAATTCCATGAAACGCCATCTGTTTACATGTTTCGATTTGATCTACAACAATTGTCCTTTTCGGAGGATGTTGAAATTGTCGATGCCACCAATCTTGAATTTCTTGGTAGTACGTGGAATCACTTTTAAATTGGATAAACGGACGCTCCGTTGTTTTCAGTTCTTCAAGACTTTTAATTTCCGTGTCCACCAAATATAAATGATCGGTCAAAACATGATGGTTTTGTCCCTTCCAATCAGGAGTGCCTCTAATAATGCCAATATGCACTTGGTCTTCATAGAGGTGCTTTAGTATTTCACTACTCCATCCCGTTATTAATGAAATTCTAGCATGTGGATACCTACTTACAAATTGTTTTAGAACATAAGGTAACCAGTGTTGACCAATAATAGAGGCGACTGCTAGTTTCAATGTACCATGTACGTGTGTATTTAATGAATGAATTTGTTCTTTTACTTTCTCTTCCTTTTCAATCACTTCTGTTGCGTACTCAATAATTTTTTCACCAGCAGGAGTAAGCGTCAAACCTTTTTGAGAGCGAATAAAGATTTGTGTGTCCCAGGTCTTTTCTATCGATTGTAGCCGTTGACTTAACGCAGGCTGTGACACAAATAATTTTTCTGCTGCTTTTCTCATATTCATTTCACCGGCTAATGTCACAAGTAATCTACATTCAGATGTTTGCACTGTAATCCCCCTTTATTGATAAGTTTTTATTATAGTATATCTTAATTTTATTGGAATTTCATTATCAACTCATCTCGCTTACAATAATGGTAGATTATGAGAAAAGTTGGTGTTTCTGATGGATTATATCTTACTTGTATTCATAGGCTTTGTAGGGACATTTATTGGAACAATAGCTGGTGGGGGTGGAATCATTAGCTTGCCTTCGATGTTATTAATTGGAGTTCCTATTCATTCAGCAATTGCAGCTAATAAATTTTCAAACACAATTAGTTCATTTTCTAGCTTCTTTGTTTTACTGAGACAAAAAAAGATTCGAGTTAAGACTGCACTTCTAGTTAGTCCTGTTGCAATAGCGGGAGGGATGACTGGGGGATTAGTTGCGACTGCCTTATCTGAGAAATTGATGACATCCGTCGCGATTTTATTGCTAGGAGTGGCTTTACTCGTAAGTTTTCTAAAAAAGCCAAAGGAAGAGTTAGACACTGTAGAGAAGGTTCCATTAAAGGTATATCCTCTGTTATACACAATCGGTATCTATGATGGTATGTTTGGCCCTGGGCAAGGTACGTTACAAATGTATACGTACTTGCAAAATGGTTTTTCATACTTAACGTCAATTGCATTAACAAGATTTGTGACGTTTCTAAGTTGTTTTAGTGCCTTTATTACCTATCTTTTTAATGGGCACTTTAAATGGGAAATCGCTGTTTTTCTTTCCATTGGTTCTTTTTTAGGTGCACAAGTTGCACTTCGTGTAGCTGGAAAGCTTTCTAAGGAGCTCTTAAATGGTATATTAAAAACAATAACTATTTTATTAATCATTCAATTAACCATTAATTTGTTAATGTAGGAGGATAATCATGAAAATTCAAATTAAAAGACTAGATCACGTACAAGTATGTATTCCGTTTGGCAAAGAGGATGACGCACGTGCTTTTTATACAGACATTCTCGGATTTGAAGAGATTGAAAAGCCTGATTCTTTAAAGGCGAATGGAGGGCTTTGGTATAGTGTTGGAGATATTCAGCTTCACATTGGTGCAGAGGAAATGAACGGAAATAAAAGCAAGCGTCACCCTGCTTTTGAGGTTATATCTTTACAACAGATTCGAGCTTACCTTGAGCAGCACAATATTAAAATTCAAGACGAAAAGCCCATACCGAATATAGAACGATTTACTTTCTTTGATCCGTTTGGAAATCGTATAGAGTTTTTAGAAAAGGCTGTTTTCGCATAAAATATTTGGAGAGGGCTCGGGGCATTATCCTGTATTGAACCATTTAAACAATTCCTTGATTAAGAGCAACACTAGTAAGAAAAGAGCCTAGAAATACTACAAGCTTGAGTTATTTACTCAAGCTTGTTGCTTTGTCCCATAGTCTTTTTTCTTCAATCAGTTCAAGCTCTGGCGTTATCGTTAATTTATATATATCTGGTTTTGTAGTCTTCTTCCAGAAGTCAAAGTCATAATGATCATTAAAATAGTTCATGATACATGTCATAATGTTTCCATGGATTCAGATGGCAATCCTTTTTCCTAGATTAGTATGGATAAGTTCACTAAGTGCCGCTAACCCTCTTGTTTGAACTTCTAAATTTGTCTCACCACCAGGATGTCTAAAGGCTGGGTCACTGAAAGCTTCATTGCTGTCTCAGGATCTTCAAAAACATAATCCCTAGCAGCTAAATCTCATTCTCTAAAGCGAGGTTCAATTTGTATCTCTTTATTTAAACGCCTGGCTAATTCTTCAATTGTTTGGATGGCTCTCACATATGAATTAGAGACAATCAAATCCAGGTCTTCTTTTAGTAAGATGTCTGTAATCATTTTTTCATCTTCCCATCCTTTTTCCGATAATTCTCTATTTCCTCATTTCCTAATGAAAAGATGGAATGAGCATGTCATACAAAATAAATTTCAGTATTCATGTACTTTCCCCTTATTTTAAGATGTTTCTCTTTTCGGTAATAGTAAAATTAATACGAAGCTCACCACTCCGAATAATAAGACAACCCAATATACTGAATGCAATGAGTTCGTAAGTCCATCTTGCAAAATTCCCCGTACAGATTCTGATAATTGGCTACGCTCCTCTGCATCAAGTAAAACATTCGTAGCATCCAGGTCCATCGAGTTTTCTAATCCGTTACTCCGCAAGTGTGTGATAAGTCTACTGTTTAAGATTCCTCCAAGTAAAGCAGCACCAATTGTACTACCTAAGCTACGCATAAACATATTGGTTGCTGTTGCAATTCCTCTTTGCTTCCATTCAACAGTGCTTTGAATTGAAACGATGAAAGACGTGGTTGTGAACCCCATCCCAACACCAAGTAAGAAGGAACCAAATGCTGCCCAAATAGGTCCTGAATCTGGAGACATCGTCGCAAATACAATGGCACCCAGTATGAGTGAAATTCCCCCAATAATGGACGTCGTTCTAAAACCAATTGTTAATAGTGATTTTCCCGCTATCATAGAAGCAATTGGCCAGCCAATAGACATCGTTGTTAATGTGAAGCCTGCAATAATCGGTGGCTGCTCCATTACCCCTTGTACAAATGCTGGTAAAAAACTAGACACACCAATTAACATAATACCCGTAGTTAAGGAAGTGATGTTCGCTATTAAGATAGACTGTTCTTTCCATAGTGAGAACGGCATCATTGGTTCTTTTGCCCTTCTTTCTTGAAGATAAAACAAGACAAATACTATGATTGACACCACAAGTAAAGTGATAACCGGAGCTGATGTCCAAGTCCACCTAACTCCCCCTTCTACTAAAACAACCATTAATGCGGTCACACCAATAAATAGTAAGCCTGCACCTAGATAATCAATTTCATGTTTCTTCTTTTCTATATTTTCATGTAAAAATAAAAGTAAGACGATCGTAGCTAGAATGCCTAACGGTACATTAAGCCAAAATACATATTTCCAGCTAACATACTGAACTAACAAACCACCAATTGCCGGACCTAAAACGGCCGATATTCCCCATACACTTGATAAGTATCCTTGGATTTTTGCTCGCTCTTCTTTCGTATACATATCTCCAACAATTGTCGAGGCAATCGGCATTACTGCACCTGCACCAAATCCTTGAATGAAACGGAATAAAATTAACATTTCCATAGAGTTGGCAAAACCACATAAAACGGAACCGACTAAAAAAATTGCAATACCAATAATTAATATCGGCTTACGACCATATAAATCTGATAGCTTCCCATATATTAATACGGTAACAGCATTCATTAATAGATAGGATGAGAATACCCAGCTATATAGCGAAAAGTTTCCTAGATCTGATGCAATTGCAGGCATTGCTGTTGAAACAATCGTTGCTTCAATTGCCGACATAAACATAGCCAGCATTACTGCCGCTAATACGAACGGACGATTTGTTTTCTTATCTTTATTGCTACTATGTACTTTTTCTTTAAGAGCTTCAGACATACTTTGCATCCCTTCTGTGATTGTTGAAAACTTAAAAAATGGGTTGATCACTTAGATCAACTCCATTTTAACGTTTACTATTCTATACGAATCTATATATCCCTTTATTTATTTAACTTTTTAATATGTTGGTTTAACTGTTTGAGTATTACTCTTCTTGTTAAGATACCTTCAAGAGTGCCGTCATTATTCTCTACACATACAAACGGATGGTTAATGACCATTTGCAGCCCTTTTGAGAATGAATCGTGTATGTTTAATCGCGGCATATCTATATTCATTACATCTTCTACCTTCATTGTTTCAAGTTTTTCAAACTCAATTCTTTCTAGACCTAGCGTCTTATCCAAAATTAATGTTGTACTAATTAGTCCCTGTAATTTATACGTCGGATCGAGTACCGGGATGGCAGAATATCCTGATTTTATAAGAAGTAATAAAGCATGCTCTAAGCTATTCCCAACTTGTACATGAGCTACCTTTTCCGAAGAAATAAGAAGGTCCTTAATTGTTGTTTCTACAAATTCTCCACTTTGAAGACTTATCATGGCTGATTCCCCTTATTTTTAATTATCACTTTTGTCTATGTTCAATTCGTTTTGGTGAACAATCAACTTATTATATATGTGTTCAACACAAGATTGTCCAGTGCAGCTTATTTTACATTTTATCACAACTTTTTCTTATTTACCCAACGCATTACAATTTAAAACGTATCGGAACATTTGCTATTAATTAAATATGGCTGTACTTAAATAGATTGTTGTCTTTCTAATAAGGGAATTCCAAGCTAATCTATGATTTTCAAAGCTCCTATTGGAAGTGAAATGGAGTGGGTACTATATTAATGATTGAAGCCGACTATACAAGAAGAATAACTACAATGTTAACGAAAAGAGCCTTTGAACACTTTGCATAAATATCCCAAAAGCCGGAATTTCACCTTAGTATCTAGATACTACTATACATAAAGAAAAGTTGCACTTTCTAATACAATCTCATCTTGCTTCTAAAATTGGTTGGACACCAGAATAATTGTACTAAGAGCAACAAGTTTTAGAAAAGAGCCAAAAACAAAGACTGAAAGCAACCTATTGTTCAGGCCTCCTTCAGTCTTTGTTGTCCATCGTCAATTCAGCTTGATTACTTCGTATATCGGTTTGCGTAAGAAGAAGCAGCATAAGATTCCGGCTTGATTTTCGGTTCTAAGCCCATTGAATATATTCTACTTGTCATTTCTTGTATTAACTCTTTTGTTAAACCTTTTCTCCCTATATCCAGGTGGATTTCAAAGTGAAAATCTGCTCCCTCCTGTGTATATGGAAGGAGTATGTCAGTTATTTCATCCAAATGCCTTGATGTAAACATAAATGCGAGCTCCTGTGAGTATGTTGTTTCTAAAGAAATCTTCTCCCGTATGCTTTTAATGGCCCTTGGAATCATAATCTCTCTTATACATCCCCATGCACCTTTACCTTTACGATGAAGATGGATTGCACTCACGAATCGAGTCTTATGATCGTGAACTTGTGAATCTGTCCCAATTGACAAGTAATAAGATGAGCTAGGATCCGTCTCTATAAAACGTAACATAGTAGAGAAGACTTCTTCAAACGACATATTTTCCTCTGTTACACTATGAAACATAATTGGATCACACATGTGTTCACTCCTTTTTAGAAGTTTGAACTCCATTGTTTGCCAGAGAATATTGTTCGTTTGATGTTACCCCTTATCCTATCTTATACAATTGGGCTTGTACGCTTGTTACCCTTTACTTGTTTCAATATTCTTTTTTGAAAAATGACATGTAGGACATGTGAAAATAACATTCTGATTGGATTGCGCAGTGAGCACATCCTCTATCATATGTCTTGCTTCACACTTTGGACAAATGATTAATGGTGTTTCCATCACTTCACCCCCGCTGTATTTTACCTGAGAATATAGAAAAACTTGGCTGTTAGCCAAGTTAGGTTATCTTTAATTAATTAATTCAAAAATTTCAATTGCTGCCATATCAATATTATCAAATTGATATTTCTTTGGCTTTTCACCTTGTACATAAACCTCTATTTCAAATGTTTCTGTCTTGTGGAAGTATGTCACACTACATTTTCTTTCCCCGTCTACCTCAAAATAACGCTGAGTCGGATCACCATTTTCCTGTGCTTCCGTTAAGCTTACTAATCGTTGTAAAATACCTTGCAATTTAGACATAGCTAAATCCCCCTTGATTTGAAATTAAAATATATGTACACCTATCATTGCTTTCACATACTTACCCATTTTACACATAAATCCTTCAATCTTCAAAGAAAATTAAATAAATTGTTATACTTGTTAGGATAAACATAGTTTTCATTTCTATCCATATAAAGGAGAAAAATATTATCTGAATCTTCTTTACATATTTATTTTCTCTCTTTACTATAAAATAGGAGGTGTAATCTTATGAGTAAAATTTCGATTCTACAACCAGACCGATTTCTAATTGACGTATATGACCTTGGGATTCCTAATCGTACTGGTTCATACTTATTAAATGAGGATAAAAAAGCAATCATTGATACGAGTGCAAGTCCATCTGTTCCTCATCTGTTAGATGGTTTGGCCGAATTACATATTAGTCCGAATGAAATTGACTTTCTTATTGTAACTCATATCCACCTGGACCATGCAGGTGGTGTCGGTAAAATGCTCGAGTATTGTCCAAATGCCAAAGTCATTGTACACCCCAAAGGGGCAAGACATATCATTGACCCTTCAAGATTAATTCAAGGAGCCAGACAGGTTTACGGTAAGCAATTTGACTCATTATTTGATCCAATTATTCCAATTAATGAAGATAAGGTTGTCATAATGAATAATGGTGACCTTCTTACACTAAGTGAAGAGTGTACGTTAACATTTTGGGATACTCCTGGCCATGCTAATCACCACTTTAGCATTCATGACTCTAAAACAAATGGCGTTTTCACAGGCGATACAATTGGAGTCAATTATGAAAGTATACTAGGCTTCCCATTCTATTTACCTTCTACATCACCTAATCAATTCAACCCAGAAATGATGCTGCAATCTGCAAAGACAATTATGAAGTTGAGTCCTTCCTACATTTATTTTGGGCACTTCGGTGGAACAGACCGAATAAACGAAGTATGGGAAAGCCTACAGTTTTGGATTCCTGTTTTTGTAACAACTACTAAAGATGTAGTCAACGCCTCGCATTCTCTTGAAGAGAAGGTCCTTGTATCCAAAATAAGTGAGGAATTGTATAAAAAGGTTATTCAGAAAGTACCAACTACTTTATCAAAAGAGGCACACAAAATCATTCAACTTGATCTTCAAGTTTGTGCCATGGGACTTCTTGATTATATATCAAGAACAAAATAAGAAATTAATGGCCGGCACAATTCCTTACGCACGTGTTGAAGTATCTTCTATATTTATTTAGGCTGTTTTCATAACGAGTACCACATTAATTTCAAGGTTTCGTAGTATCCTTTTCCAAAGGAATAGATGACTATTTGAATCATAGCAGTTCGTTCCATTGCGCTACAGCCCCTCGCCTGATACCGCGAGGAAGAACCTGAGCCTCCTCTACCTCCTGCAGGAGCCCGATGTCTTTCGCTCCATTCCACTTTGGTTTTTATATAATAGTATGTATTTGCAGCATAAACAAACAACTTAATACAAACAAAGACCCGAATTATTAGGATACCACCTAATAGTTCGGGTTTATCATTGACTGACGTCTCAGCCTCTCTTATAGTGTTACCAGCTGACATTTGATAAAGCCAAAAATGATACTATCTTTGCGTCCCCTTCTACAGCCAAGAATGCTGAGGAGTGTTTCATTATGGATACATATGGTATTACTGTAATGTACTTTGAATAGGGAGACAAAGAAATGGTTGTGTTACTGTCTACGATTATTTCCTCACTAGATTTTTTCTTCTCTTCGTCTACTTCTTCTCTTATCTCTATATGCGTACCTTCTTTGACTTCAGTTGGCAGCTCTTTTACATACGTAATATTGCTGATTTTCCATGTCTTATCTTCGTGCACTATCGTCACTAATTCATATTGATCCTTAAACATAACAGGACCTGTCCCACTGAAAAGCTCGTAAATATATAGTTTTGTCTCATCTAAACTCATTATGACCGTCGTTTTATCTGTAAAAGCGTAATGCGGAATATGATACAGAGAGAAGTCTGTTCCGTAGTATATGTAGCCCTCCTCCTCGGAAAATAAATGCTCATTCATGAAATCTGTTGCAAATTGCTCTGTCATATATGGCGTTAACGATTTCAAGGCCTCTTCCCAACTATAGTGCTTTTCGGTTAATGAGTACTGAGCATCATCTGCTTTCTCTAGCAGATCTTTAATTGACTGGATGTCCAACTTTTCAGCAGCATAGGTTTCTTTCGGTACAAACATAGAGGCTATTATTGTAAGAATGATTAGTACGAAGCTATATTTCCTTTTCATCATGTATGACTCCACCTCTTTCAACTTGATCTCCTATCAAAGATGTTCCCTTCTTTGTCATTGTAACAATAGTCTATTTGGGACTAGTACACTTTTCGTTCGTAAAATTTAGACAGTAAAATCCCTCATAATACAGGATTTCCCCTTGGCTCTTATGAATAAACAATTATCTACAAAAAAGACCACAACTTTTTGCAGTTGTGGTCTTTTGTATTACCAGTGATTAGATAAGGCATAATATGTGATTAAGGCTAATGTAATAATGGCAGCAATGATATACGTGAGAAATACTGGATTTCTCATATAAGGATGACTCTTCACTTTTCCATTAATTTCTGTATCGTATCCTTCTGTTTGATACTTTGTGCTTCTTCCAATTTTCATCGTATACAGAAGCCCCCCTAGTAGGACTAGGACAGCAACAACCATCAACACAATATCAAGCATTGTCATTCAAAATACACCCTCCAGCTATGCAAGATAGGTTTAGAATGGCTCAAATAACACTTTCATATTCCTAGTAAAGTGCACTTTTTTCATACAAAAATTCATAGGTTAGGTCTATAAATAAGTAGCTCTTATGATTAATTGGAAACGAGAAGGTCCTAATTAAATCACCCGTTTCAATATCACTATATAGATCAGATAGTATTCCCCGTTGTTCTAGCTTCATTTTCATAATATTTTCTAAAAAATAAGGTCGAAAACTCCAGTTTTTATTGTAATAATTATGCTGCATCTCCCATCCATTACTTGATTTCACATGGTTTGCAGATTGTTGAAATCCATCTTCATCACAAATATAAACCCGAAAAGTAAAATCCGCTAGATATGGAGATACTATTTTTAATAAATCATCACCAGTAAACTGTTTTTTATTTTTTACTAATAAATCTTTTACTATATTTTGGATGTATTCCCTAAGTTGATATATATTTTGTATCTTTCGTTTCTCATGTTCGATAAACTGTTGAATTTTCACTTTTAACTTTTCTTTTAAAATTTCTTCTTGTATGAAATTTGATGTAGGTATTTGAAGGTAATAACCTTGATAATACCGGCCACTATTACTCCATGCATATTGAAGCTGATAGGACGTTTCAATATTTTCATACAACATGGCTGCTCCTATTTTTCTAGCCAGTAATGATAAAGAATAGAGGACATCTTGATAAGACATATAATCATTCGATTTGGTTAGCGTATGTAGATCAACTTTTACATAATCTGGAGCTAAGAGACCGATCCTGTCTACATTACCCGTACCACTCCCAACATTATCAACTGCAACTTTTATTCCGTACGTTCTATAATATGTTAATAGGTGATGGAGTCGTTCGATATCACCAACAAAATCATGCTCCGTTATTTCTAATACTAAGTTGGAAAGAGGAAAGCCTTTCTTTTCATACTCAAGTAGTAACGCTAATAATGCCTCTCCGTTGTCATGCATAAGTAAATTCGGATTACGGTTAATAAATAATTGAGGATTCATCTCTTGTTTTAGCCAGTAATTAACTGCTTTTGTCACGATCAAATTATCAACTTCCACGCGATACTCATCTGGTACTGTTTCATCTTTGAAAAATGGACCGAGACTCACAAACCCATTTCCTACTTCATAACGTCCTAACACTTCATATCCGCACACTTTTCTTTCATCCGCTGTAAAAATTGCTTGAAAATGAGGGACAACCTTCGACATATTAGTTAACACATCAAGTGGATCCATTCCACACCTCCATCCCTCTTTTTGGATAATTATACCATGCGTTATGCGAACGTTCTATTTTTGCGCTTTACCACATTAACGCACCAGGGGACATGCCCTCGATGCGTTAATGTGTCAGATGTGTATATCAGAATGGAAATTGGTTTAAGTACTGGCCACCATCCATCGTAATGCATTCTCCATTAATGTATGCTGCTTCTTTAGAGAATAAAAATGCAGCAAGTCCAGCAATTTCTTCTGGTGTTCCAAGTCTTTTTAGAGGCACACTTTGTATCGTTCTTTTCGCTGCTTCCTCTGATTCCCAAAGTTTATCTGCACCTCCTGTTCGCTCAATGGGTCCTGGCGCAATAGCATTTACGCGTATCCCATACTTCACGCCCCATTCTACAGCTAAAGTTTTTGTCATCGACAATACCCCAGCCTTGGCACTAGCAGAGTGTATGACACCTGCTCCTGCTCCCCATGCGTATGTAGCTACCATGTTTATAATACTTCCCTTTATGCCTTTTTCAATCCAGTACTTCCCAACAGCAGAACTGCAATAAAACGTTCCATTTAATACGATATCGATGACTGACTTCCAGCCGTTAACAGAGAGGTTCTCTGCTGGACAAATAAAATTTCCAGCTGCATTATTGACTAAGTAGTCAATTCTACCAAATGTCTTTACGGTTTCATCCACCATATGCTTGACATGTTCTGGTTCTCTAACGTCCATTTGAATGGTTAATACTTGCCCATCAAATGTTTCAATATCCTTCTTTGCTTCATCTAGTCTTTCTATATTTCGTCCTGTTATGACAACATATGCCCCGTCTTGTGCGAAGCGCTTTGCCATATATTTCCCCATACCGTTCGATCCACCTGTTACAATGGCTACTTTCTCTCTCATCCAATCACTCCTTTATATTTATCATTCATTACTATTCTACCAAAATTAAATTGTCAGAATAGTAGTCTTACTAATAAAATACAGAAAAAAAACTTAATTCCAATTAAAATTTTGTTAAAATAATGAAAGATGTAATAAATATGGAGGTGGTTATTTGCCTCATGTGATAACCATATCTTGTGAAAATGATATTTTGTATGCAATTTCTGTAGCCCATGAAAAAATGAATAAGTTACCTTATAGTGTTGTAGAGAAGCAAAAGGTTATGGTGGCAATCTCTGAGCTCTGTAAGAATATATTACTTCACTCTGGTACTACAGGTGAAGTAATGATTGAATCTACTTCAAACGGACTCCGTATCACCACCACGGATCATGGGATAGGTATTCAATCGCTCAACGAAGCATTGGAAGAAGGAAGATGCTATCCAAATTCAAAAGGACTTGGACTTGGTCTTCGGGGAGTTAAGCGAATGATGGATGTTTTTATAATCCAATCAATAAAAGAATCAGGCACCAAAATTATCGTAGAGAAATGGTCTAACAACTATTGAAAAAAGAAAAGTAAAAGTGAGGGGTTTCTGTGGATAAACTGCAATATATAGAGAATCAAAGTTTTAAAGAATTTCTATATTCCAATCAAGATGTATTTGATCGAGTATTACATGATCGAACACAATACATTTTCCTACAAGTTAAGAATTCTAGTATTGAAGAAAAAAGTATCTTTGAAATTGCGAAAAAAATTGTCCATTTCATTGATTCAGACAGTGAATCCCAACTGATTAATCTTGCTAGGGAGCAAGGAATGATTTGGGCAAAAAGTGAACTACAATCAATGGTTAAACTTGAATATCTACATGAGCTGAGAAGTCTTTATTGGGAACTATTACAACAATACTTTAAAAACGTTACGATTGACATAGATGTATTCTTCACTTTAGAAAAGAAAACAAATCACTTCATTGATACATACCTAAAAACATATATTGCAAGTTACAATGACTATCGCAATAAGTTATTTCAAACACAACGCGAAGTGATTGAAGAGTTATCTGTCCCGATTATCCCTTTAACGGATAGTACAGCCATACTACCTATTGTTGGTACGATGGATACCTCCCGTGCAAAACGGCTACAAGAAAAGGCACTAATAGAAATTGAGAAGCAAAAGTTTCAGCGTATAATTATAGACTTGTCAGGAGTAGCCTATATGGATACTGCTGTTGTAAGCCACCTCTTCAAGATTGTTGATGGATTCATGCTATTAGGTTGTGTAGCAATCGTAACAGGAATTCGCTCTGAAGTCGCAAACACGATGATCGAACTTGGTGTTTCCATAGCAGAGAGAGTGAAAACAAAAGCAAATTTACAACAAGCAATTGAGGAACTTCAACTTATCTAGTATGCAGTCTCTTTTAGGGACTGCTTTTTAAATTGTAATATTTTCATAACAATCACAATAAAAAATCCATGTTATAATTTAAAGTAGCACACGTAGAAATGAGTTGGAATACAGCAATGGGTAAACAATATTCGAGAAGAACATTCTTAAAAAAAGCATTAACACTGACAGTAGGTACTATTCTCACAACGATGGCAGGATATTCGTATGTGAGATATTTTGAGCCTAGTCAGCTAGAAATAAACCGATATACATATCAGGCACCACTCATTCCTCAAAAATTTAACGGAATTAAAATTCTCCAATTTAGTGATACACACATAGGGCATTATTATGACATTGAAAAGTTTAAAACACTCATAAAGAAAATAAATAAAGAAGAACCCGATCTTGTTTTTTTTACAGGTGATTTAATTGACGCACCAGATTTATATAAAGATGGAAATAAGCTAATACCACTGCTTCATTCTATCCAAGCACCACTTGGGAAATTCGCCATATATGGTAACCATGACCACGGAGGCTATGGAACAGAATCCTATAAAAAGATCATGGAGAGTGCTGGCTTTACTCTACTAGTCAACACTTTTTCTCCCATAACAATATTGAAAGAACAAATCGTTGTTGCAGGACTTGATGATTATATGCTGGGTCGTCCGGATTTTGAAGAAACATTACGAGAAATACCTGAAAATATGTTTACCATCTTCCTAGCACATGAACCGGATGTGGCTAAAATAAGTCAATCCTATCCTGTTCACCTACAGTTATCTGGGCATAGTCACGGTGGACAAATTAAGCTTCCCTTTATTGGTCCTATTGTAACACCACCTTATGCAACAGATTATACAGAAGGGTTCTATGAACTTGGCAACTATCCCTTAACAGTATATGTGAATAGAGGTCTTGGTACGACACGCGTTCCATTCCGTTTTTTATCGAAACCTGAGATAGCCGTTTTCACGTTACAATCATCAACAACATAAAAAGACCATATTTACTAGTATTAGTAAGTATGGTCTTACGTTTTATTTCATTAAATATTCTTGTTCGATTTGTTCAGCGGGCTTTGGTTTACTAAATAGAAAACCTTGAGCTTTATGACAAGCTACCTTTCTCAAGAAATCTGCCTGCTCCTTTTGCTCGACTCCTTCAGCAATAACATTGAATCCTAAACTTTCTGCAAGGTGGATAATCGTTGTTGTGATTGCCGCATCTTTATTATCCGTTAACACATCTCTTACAAATGACTGATCAATTTTCAGCGTATTTAACGGAAATCTTTTCAAATAGCTTAGTGAGGAATATCCTGTTCCAAAATCATCTATTGAGATTTGAACCCCTAAATCCTTTAGACGGTGCAAGATCAATATTGTTTCCTTCGTATCTTGCATGGCACCTTCTGTTATTTCAATTTCTAATTGACTTGCATCTATATTATTTTTATCTATTGCATGTTTGATAATCTCAACTAAATTTGGTTGTTGGAATTGTCTGGCTGATAAATTAACAGCAATAATTAGGTTGTGATAGCCTTTTTGATTCCATTCTTTTATTTGACGACATACCTCTTCAATGACCCATTCACCAATCGGAATAATTAACCCTGTTTCCTCCGCTAATGGAATAAAATCTGCTGGTGATACAAATCCAAGTAATCCGCAGTTCCATCTTAATAGTGCTTCAAAACTGTTAATTTCACCCGTATATAAATCAATTTGAGGTTGGAAGTTTAGGATGAGCTCATCCTTTTCAATTGCTCTCCGGAGACATGTTTCAAGGAGCATTGATTGTGAATCACCTTTTTGCATGTCATTTGAATAAAATTGATAGTGCCCTCTCCCACGTTCCTTCACTTGATAAAGGGCGGTATCAGCATTTTTTATTAATGTTTCCCCGTCTGTTCCATCATTAGGATACAGACTAATTCCTACACTAGGGGTTACATAAAATTCTTGAGCCGTTAACAAAAACGGCTGTTTAAATAACTCGAGTACCTTTTCAGCAATAATAACTGAGGATATACGATTAATATCTTCAGCAATTAAGATAAATTCGTCTCCACCTTGACGATAAACCGTTATCTCAAAGCCTTCTATTGAGGTAAGGCGCACAGCCACTTCCTTTAATAACAGATCTCCCACATTATGACCCATACTGTCATTCAGGAATTTGAAACGGTCTAAATCTAAATACATAAGTGCAAACTGTCCTGATTCGTCATGAGCTCTTTCAATGTAATGTTGAATTTGTTCTTTTAATAGACTACGATTAGGGAGTCCTGTAAGGTGATCATGATAAGCGATAAATTTCATAACCTCATCATTTTTCACTTGTTCTGTAATATCACGTATTATAATGTAAACACCTGTTATTTCATTGTTCACAACAATTGGGATCATCTTTACTTGGGCATGAATAAGTTCACCATTTTTATGAATAAATTGACAAGTTAAGTTATCACGTGTATTCCCTTCGCTAGTAAATACAAGAGCATCTTGAACAATCCTTACATGTTCTTCAATTAATAAGTCAGAAATATTAAGATGCTTAAGTTCTCGTTCCGTATATCCTGTTATAGAATAGGCAGAAGGATTCGCCTGCAAAATTACCCCGCTTTTAGTAAGTGAACAAACCGCATCCATGTTATGATCCATTAAGGAACGGTACCGTTGCTCACTTTCACTAAGTCTTAACTTCTCAATCACTTTATCTGTAATGTCCCTCGTTACACTAACAACAAATTGACATTTACCCTGTTCATCGAAAATTGGTGTTAAAATCGATTCCCCATATATTTGTTCTTCATTAATCGTGACAAAATCCTGAAACGCAAGAGGCTCTTTTTTACAAACTGCCTCTTCATATTGAGCTTGTAGATGCTCTGCAACTTCAACAGGCAAGCTTTCTTGTAATGTTTTCCCTATTGTTTCTTCAGAGATACTCGCATACTTTAATGCTTCATTATTAGCATAAAGATAACGAAAAGAACCGTCTTCCTCTACTTTCATTAAGTAGACTAAGTCCTTTATTGCACTCAATATAATTTCATTTATAATCTTTTCCATTTTATCGACATAGTCTTTATTCCAATCGCTATCATCAAGTAGCGGCATCATCCTGCTCATCTTGTATCGCATCCCCAAGTATAATTAGCTATTAGTTATTTTAACACAGTCTGTACAAAAACAGACTTTGAGATTAATCTTATATTTACTATTCCACTTCAAGCGAAATCATTCCTTTTTTTACGACAAAAAATGACACTTTTTTACTATAACAAAATTTTGCGAAAAATAGAAGAGTACTTGAACAATTACACATATCTTTATTTAGAAAGGTTCTTTTTTTAAACCTTGTTGCTTTTCATCAATTATTTTTGGTGTACAACCAAGTTCTATAGGCAATTGAAGTTGATTAGAATAGTTCAACTCTCTTTATGTATAGAAATATCTAAACCCTAAGGTAAAAATCCGGATTTTTGGATTTTTACTAGAAAGCAACAATCTATACGAAATGGTTAATGCTCTGTAGTCAAAAAAACTGTTTCACCTAAAAAACACAAACCTTTTTTACTATATCAATGGAGGTGATTCTTTTCGCTTTGTGGTGAATGGTATTCAGTTTTCTCCGACACTTATTGATTATAGTGGGATAATTTTAATACGAATAAAAGTGATGTACCAACAAACCGTAATAACAACTTCTATATACTATCCTATATAATCCAATAGCCAACTCCAAATAAACCAATAGATATAGATAATGTACCACTTATATAGTACAAGCAAGCTATCCATCTTTTTTGATGTATAAACTTCACACAATCTAGCGCAAACGTGGAATATGTTGTAAACGAACCAATTAATCCAACGGTTATCATAATGAAAATTAGACTTGGTAATGAATGGTACTTATTCATGAAAACACCAAGTGCGAAAGAACCTGTTCCATTTACAATTAAAGTTGAAACATAAGCATTTGTAAGATATTTAGTGGTTATAACACCTATTATATATCTACCTATTGCCCCAAAGATCCCGCCAATGCATACAGCTAAAAATGTCATGTTCCATCACTTCCTTGTGTTCCCATGATTTTTATTGTTGCTGAAATTCCGAGTATTACACCACCGATACCTAATAGTATGGTACTCACTAAATAGGCAAGTGCTATTATGGTAAATCCTTCATTCATTAAAGATACGAGTTCCAACGATAATGTAGACATCGTCGTAAAACCTCCGCATACACCTGTTGCAATAAACGGCCATATCCAACTGTTTTCCTTCTTTGTACTTAGGAGGGCATAAATACTTCCAATTAGAAGACAGCCAACTACATTAACAATTAGGGTTCCCACTAGTGGAACAGTAACAAAAGTACTTATTCCATATCTTGACCCTGCTCCTATCATACCCCCGAGGGCAACATACACAACTTCTATTTTTTTCATCAAAAGACTCCCATTTTTTGTAATACATGCTCAAAACTTACTACATACCCATATTATATATCGATTTAATATAAAGGAGGCAAAAAGATGTATCCTGCTTATCGTACAACTCATCATCATGATCAACGGTTTCCGTTTTACCCTGCACTTCCCTTTTTAGCTGGCTTAGCTGTCAGTCCATTTTTATATGGTCCTAGACCTTACTATGGATATGGCTATTGGGGTCCTAGACCTCGTCCGTATTACCCACCATTTTATGGCCCAGGTTATTGGTGGTAATTGATCAAAGAGCCTTCCTGTGCAAGGCTCTTTTTATTAGAACAATCTCTAAATTATTGCATAGTAGAAGATTAGAGTAACGGTATAAATGTAGCTAAAAAGGGATTCCCCCTCAGTCACATCTTGTTCATGAAGGATCTTAGCGTAAATTGTACTTACTTAAAATAGAAGAAGGTTGTGGTAAAATGATCCATATTACAAAGCGAGGAGAAACATTAGAAAGCATCGCCCTGGATTACCGAACGACTGTACAAGTACTCATGCAGGAGAATACCATTTCAAATCCCAATATCATCTATGTGGGTCAACCCATTACGATCCCCGGATTACCTTCACCTGACAGCATTCCTTATACCATTTGGGTATCACTTTCGAAAAAGACCCTGAGACTTTATAACCAATATAAATTAGTGAAAATCTACCCTGTTGCAATTGGGAGAATGCTGCATCAAACACCAGTAGGAGATTTCGTCATTGTAAACAGGGAACCAAACCCAGGAGGTCCTTTCGGAAAGATGTGGTTGAGCTTATCGAAGATTCACTATGGTATCCACGGTACCAATAACCCAAGCTCCATTGGAAAAGCTGTCTCGTTAGGCTGTATTCGTATGTACAACGAAGACGTAATAGAACTCTCTACAATTGTCCCTAATGGAACTGGTGTTTTTATACGGCCTTAATTTTAAGCAAAATACTTATTTTCTTGACTTTCTTAAAAAAATTTGGCAATTTTACAAAAATAAGATATGATTAGGAAAAGAAAGGAGATATGACATGGGACATATACCGAACGAACCAGCTATTAGTCAACTTACCCAAGCAATTTTCTCTGTTAATCGTCATGCGAAAACAGCACCCGATCCAAAGTATTTATATTTACTTAAGCGTAAGGCTCTAGAGAGACTTGTTTCAGAAGGAAAAGCTAAAAAGATTGGTTTACATTTTTCCCGTAATCCAAAAAATAGTAAACAACAATCTGATGTACTTGTACTAGCAGGCGATTATTATTTTCACATGCCATCTTCAAAAGAAGACTTCGCGCAACTTCCACATTTAGGTTCCTTAAATCAAACATACCGAAATCCTAAATCAAACATGTCATTATCTCAGGCAAAAGAAATTTTACAAAACTATGTTGGAATTTCACCTTCACGGGCTACTCTACAAAAGAAATCTTCTTATCGAAAATATCAAAAGCCAGTTTTCAAGCGTTTGGGAGATAGCTACTAAATCATAATCATCTTTTATTTGTGGACAAGAATGGAAAAAGAGTAGAACTACTGAGTTCTACTCTTTTTCCACTTCAGGTATCATAATTTGACCCTTCCGATCTTGCTTAAGTAATGTATGAAGAATAGTTTTTGTTAATTTGCTAGGTTGATAAGGTTTAACCAGGAAATCTCTAGCTCCTATTTTTATACCTCTTTCTTTTTCTTCTAAAGCAGAAGAAATAAAAATAGGTATATCTTTTAGTGAAGTTTGTGATTTCATATAGTCAATCAGTTCCCAACCGTTTAGTCCTTTATCTTGTAACAAGATATCGACTACTACTGAGTCTGGAACCTTCTCCTTAAATAATTGTATTGCATCTTCTGCAGAAGCAACTCTCTTCACGATAAAACCAGACTCTTTTAGTTCGGTTTCTAATAATGAGCCTAAACTATCATCATCCTCAACTATAACTACATATATATCATTCATATTTTGCACCGTTGAATGTTGGTGGTTATTTTCCAGGAATTCAGGCTTATTTACAAGTAATGGAAGCGGAAAGTGAAGTGTGAATGTACTTCCTTTTTTTAATTCAGATGCAACAGAAATATCACCATCATGTGCCTTCATAATTTCTCTTACAATTGCAAGACCTAAACCGGTACCACCAATTCTTCTCCGGTCAGAATTATCGACACGGAAAAACTTTGTAAATAACATCGGTAATGCTTCTTCTGGAATACCCAGTCCATTATCCTTAACGGAAACATGCAGGAGATTATTTTGCTCATAGATATCAATTTCGATTTTCCCACCATCCGGAGAGTATTTGATTGCATTACTAATTAGATTCGTAAATACTTGGGACAGTTTATCTGGATCGCCAAAAATCGATGTATGATCTGTATGAACATTTACAGACATCGGATGCGTACTAGCATGTATTTGCATGGTCTCGATATTATTTTTGATAACAGGTAAAATATCCAAATGTTCTTTTTCGTAGGACTGTTTACCTGCTTCCATTCTCTGAACATCAAGAAAATCATTAATTAATGCCGTTAGCCTTTTCGCTTCTTGGTAGATTGTTTGCAAGTATTTTGCTTGCCTTTCAGGTTTTAATTCTTTATGAATTAACAGCTCTGTAAATCCTAGCACACTAGCAAGCGGTGTTCTCAGTTCATGACTTACCGTACTGACAAATTCAGATTTCATTTGGTCCACTTCGTATTCTCTAGTCATATCTCGGTGAACAAATAATGTTCCGAATTTTTCATTTCCTCTTTCTAATGTTTCACAATATACTTGAATCACTTTCTGCTCTGGCTTTTGAACATGATAAATAAATGAGGTATTTTGGGAATTGCCTGATAATACGCTTTCATAAAATGCCTTTAAAGAAGTAGGGTCTTCAACTATGTTCAGCAAGTTCTGTAACCATTTTTGTAATTCATGACCCACTAAATCCTTAGGATCATCACAAGACAGTAAATCACATAGATTTGTATTTACTTGCAAGAGTGTACCAGAGACATCTACTAATTGAATTCCTTCATGTATCGTATTTAGTATATTTTGTGTTAATAATCGATCATGCTCAGATTCTTCATATAGTTCGATTCTTCCTAACGATATGGAAATTTGTTTTGCCAGTGCCTCAGACTCTTTTATATCATGTTCAGCAAATGAAGTTCCGAGCTTCGTAAATATCATAATTGCTTGTACATCTTCTTTCGCATTAAGAATTGGAACATACAAATCCGAACTATATAATAAAACTTCATGATAATCCTTTTCAAGATTCGTTGTCTCTCTATTAACGAAATATGGTTTTTTCGTATCCATTACTCTCCTAGCCGGACCTTCAGCAATCGTATGAAGTATTTGCTTCCCTCTATTCTCTGAAATGCCAAATACAGCAAAGTCCTGCGTAGCAAGAAATCCGATAAAACCGTTATCAGCATTCAGAATATTACTCATGTTTTTGACGATGCTACCAAGCACATCTTCTTTAAGGAGCGAGCTAGATAAATTATTGATAAACTCATTACGATTGACAAGCTCAACTTCATTTATTCGTAATATATCCAGAGCTTGCTCTAATTCGATATGTTGTACTTGTAGCTCGTCCTGCTGTGCTTGAAGTTCTTCATTTTGGGCAACAAGTTGCTGTTCATTATCTTGAATACTAAGAATCATCTTTCCGAAAGCACGTGATAAAACCCCAAGTTCATCTTTACGGCTGCTATTAAAATCATAGCTCACTTCTTTTCCTTGAGATAACAAGTCTGCAGTTTTTGCAAAGTCATTTAACGGACCACCAATCTTTGCAATCATCATCCTTGTTACCCATACTACAACTATAAGCATGACTAATAAAAAAATTAGGAAGTATATTCGGCTTTGTTGTATTTTCTTAGACAATTCAACAAAATTATCCTCTACATTTTGATCCATTTGAGATCGGTAGTCTTTTAATGTTGTCTGAATTGCTTCAATTCTAGTTGTTAAAGTTGTTTCTGCGTCTTCTGCAACTTCTGATTTTTTACCCTTACTCATATTTTCCATAATATGTGGTGCAATTACATTCACATACTCGTCATGAAAAACTGAAACTTCTCGATAGAAATTTTCATCTTCTCTGTCGCTACTTAGCTGTTCGAGTCTTCTGAGACTCTCACTTAGCTCTAGTAGTTCTTTTAACCGGTTAGATGCTCTAACTTGATACATATCTGTTTCATAGGCAATATATCCTCTCATGTCAAAGAAGGCTTTATTAAAAGCATCATCAAGATCTTGAGCAATCTTCTCTTTCTCTTCATTAATCTCGTTTTGTTCTGAATAGTGCTCTGTAACTCGCTCCTGATAGATAGACATGATTGAAAAGCCTATGATAAAAAGTAGCATGATAAAACTAATTGATAGGAAAAATTGCTTTGATAAACTTTCTGCGAAATAACCCTTAAGCTTCACCAACAATCTCCTCAATTCTCTTCACTAATTCCATAGGGCTGAACGGTTTTGTCATAAAATAATTTGCCCCTGCATCGAGTACCTTTTGCTGGTCAGTTTGTTGACTTTTGGCAGACAACATCATAATTTTCTGTTCAGCCTTTTCGGGAAGTGACCGAACTTTCTCGATCACTTCTAGCCCCGTAAATAGTGGCATCATATAATCTAAAACAATCAAATCGTAATCTTGATTCATGATAAAGTCTAATGCCTCTTGACCATCACATGCCTCATCGATTTTGTAACCCTCGTCTTCTAACGTATCAGTTATCAGCATCCTAAGAATTTCTTCATCTTCTGCAACTAATATTTTCTTAGTCAATGTCCATGGCCCCCTTACTTAACTTTGCTAAAACTTTCTTTAAGCAAATAATATGATTGTTTCAATCTTTCTTTATATGTTGGTGTATCCCATCGTTCCCATTTGTATAAGTGGTATGCTTCTTCATTTTGTAACTCACTTACTCTAGGTATACTTTGGAGCACTTGATGGTTCTTATCAGTTTGTACGACCCCAACCTTAATTCCTTCTGTGATGAATGATGATTTTATTCCGTTACTACTAGAATACATATCCCCCATAATCTCATGTTGACTAGGATCCTTGAAGTTAAGCAGCATCCATGGCAGGCGTAATTCGAGTGTCTTTTGATCATCACTTATCGCATAATCTGTTAAGGAATTATAATATTCAGATGCTGGATTCCCATTCCCCATTTGTAATTGACCCGTTTCCACATAATCAAACGGACTCGTTATCTTCTTTCCTTCTTCATTTGTATACGTTAATTCTTTATTCAAAGCTAATCGGATAGGGTGGTAAACATCTTGTTCTGCAGGAATCATCTTTAATACGTCATGATAGTGATAATAATACGTATCGTACCTACCATCAACTACAACACTTGAGGTCTTCTGATCGGTTAGTTGTACGACAAAATCTATACCCTTTGCTTGTATATCTTGTACATTAGGAATAACAGATTGTCCATGGTTTGGTAATGTGTTTAGAAGCAAATAGGTGTTTGTCTTATTCAAATCTAAACCATGCTTACTATCCATACGAATATACATATACCTCTCATCATGCTGCATCCAAACTTTTGTTCCATCTACTTCATACAGTTTATTCGCTTCATCTGTCCAATCATCAATCTTACCATCTACTTTAATCTTGAAGCCGTTTTTTCCTGGATCAAAGCTCAATAATCCGAAATTTTGTTCACTTGTCTGGATATTAGACCAAAATGGACGGCGGTCTGGATCGTCATAATCCATTGTATTCCATGTTCGTTTAAACCACTCATCCTGCCATACAAAAACAAGTCCCCCGGCCATCTTTTCCTCTACGATATCTTCAAAAAGTCTGACGATTATTTCTCCTTGTTCTGCTTCTGAATGATGCCCCTGATCTAGTCCTTGTATATTCCGGTGTGTAATCCCTCTTGAGCCAGGGACTCCAAATTCGGCAACGACAACAGGCATATTATGAACAGTTTTCATTTCATTCAAGTAACCTGAATAGTTATTTGACTCTCCTCTGTGGTCAATATATTCTACATATTTCTTCTCCAAGTTTAAGAATTCGGGGTAATATGGATAAATGTGATAGGATGCGAACATGCCTGCTTTATGTTCATCTGTCGTATATATTACATTTGGGTTAATCGAAACTAAATCTTCCTTCTCAGAAGGTTCAGTAGGGTGCTCAAGTAGATCAGTTGTTACCCAATTTGTAAAGCTCATAGGATGCTGCCAATTATATGTGTTCGTCTCATACTCTATGGTGAAGTCCATCATTTGCGCAATCCAAACCTCGAAAGGATTTGCATCTTTTGAGTAAACATATTTCCCAGCATAATCTTGTATACCTACATGTTTATCATTTGTAGCCTTAACCACTTCAGGGTCCCACTCGACTCCAAGCATATATCCTAAAATGTAGGGTGATACATCATAGAGATAGTTTCCACTAGCATGTCCTACTTTTTCAGGAAGAGTTGCGTTGCCATGTAATAAGTCCACTACTCGAGTAATTTCATCCTGAAATTCCTTTACATTTTTAGCTGAATAAGCATCCATTGTTTCGTAAAATACTTCTTCGTTTAACCATACCCCATGAAATAAATAGATCGGTTGATCAGCAGTTTGGTTATATTCATACAAGGCTTCATAAAATCCTGGTGGGTGAATGGTATACACTCTTATTGAATTAGCATTCATTTCACCAATTTGCTTAAACCATCTCATATACTCCTGCTTTGTAATGGAAGTTTCCCCAGGAAATGAACCAGGCTTTGCAATACCAAGGTTGACTCCCTTTATTAAGATATCTTCCCATTGCCCGTCCTTCAATATTTGTATATAATCTCTACCCGTTTTGCCGTTGTATTTCACACCGTCTTCTTCCATTATTTCAACAGTATTATTGCTCTTTAAGCGATTTTCTGGAATCAACTTCTTAATGATACCATCCATCATTGGCACATAAACCTTCCAATAAAACGCAGCTGTACTACCTTCACTTTCCCGAGTAAACCACTCACGCCATTTCTTAAGTCCAACGGTTTGGTATAAAGATGGTACTTCATTTTGGTCTGCAAAATCACCAGCAAAATAATAAGTCTCATAATTATATGCTTGATGATGAATGATAGCAGGAAACGTGTTTGGAATATCATTGTCTGCTAGCACTTTTTTCCCTTCACCATTTATAGGTAATGTATAGGTTGCTAGGACCTCATCTTCATTTTCAGCTTGAACAATATCAAACCAATATTGATAGAGCTGCTTGTCTGCTCCTTTTAACACGTCTTTACCCTTATCAGTCAGTTCATATAAGACACCTTCGTTATTTAAACCATCAGCGTTAATGACAATAATCTTGTCATTTTCATCTGCCAGAACTAAACCTATACCTTTAAATTCCCACTTCAAGCCTGTCTGTTTTTCATAGTTTGTGCGAACCCATACAGGTACTTCATTACTTTCTAAAGCAGAAAAATAGCGGCCAATCCACCCACTCCATTTAAGATTCAATAATTCATAGAATGAGCTTCTAACACTCGTCTCCGTTGGATTTGCAAATGTGTTAAATTCAACGATTAGAGGAGTTCCTGATTGAACAACAGCTTCCTTGATAGAAGTGACCTCATCAAGAGTCATCCCTCCGTATAAGCTTTCCGATCTGGCGCCTTGTACGTTCTCTCCAAAAAACTCATCTTCATATACTCCATACCCATCTGCAACATAAATAAGATCATATGATGTAATCGTTTCTGGAAGTGGTTTGATGGAATACTTTTTATCAGCTTTAGGATGAAATCCTACATAGTCTGTTGAATAGTCATAGACCGTTCCATCCCTTTTCGTATATTTATTTTGATTTAATAGCCAAGTTAAGCCTTTATGTTCACGATATGTAGTATCTGGTACTGTTTTATCAACAATCAGTACATTAAACTTCGTTTCATCTAGGACTTGCCATAACCAAAAAGGAGATGAGACGAGGGCAATGATTAAGAACATTGCCCCAAAATATAAATATAACTTCCATTTATGTTTCATTTGATACACCTTTTCTAATCATTTCGCCCCATCCTCTTTTACGAATTACGATATGCCATATTCCCTCACATCTCCATAACACTGTTAGTGGGCGATACCAAAGAGTCTCTGTTAGGGAGAAGAATACGAGTCTGACGATGTCCATTACTTTTGGAAATTTTCTCAAACTCCATTCTTCTAATAACACTGCCATCATGGAGAATACAGATCCATATAAAATTGACATTAAGAATAGAAGAATTGCAAATTCAAAATAGATTCCCCCAATAAAAATGGAAACAACCATGATGATAAATCCTATTAATTCAATCACAGGTCCTAAAAACTCAATAAAAAGAAAGTACGGCATTGAGATGAAACCGATGCTTCCATACTTCGGATTAAACATAAGTTTCTTATGTGCCCATAAACTCTCAAATAAACCACGATGCCACCTTGTTCGTTGTCTTCGCAGGAATTTATAACTTTCTGGTGCTTCAGTCCAGCAAACAGGATCTGCTACGTAAACAATCTTCTTTTTTTCTCTTCGCTCTTTAATTAGGCGATGTAGCCTAACGACAAGCTCCATATCTTCACCGACTGTTTTATGATTGTATCCTCCAGCATCAATGACCCATTTTTTTGAAAATACACCAAAGGCACCGGAGACAATTAATAATAAATTATGACGGCTCATACCAATTCTGCCCATTAAAAATGCTCTTAAATATTCAATCACTTGCATGACAACTAATGGCTTAGATGATAATCCAATCTTTACAATCTCACCACTTTCAATTTTACAGCCATTCGCAATACGTATACTTCCTCCTGATGCAATTACATCACCGTCTGAATCAATGATTGGTTTCATTACTTTTAAGAAGGCATCTCTTTCTAAGACAGAATCTCCATCTAATGAGCAGAAATAAGGATAGGAAGACATATTGATACCTGCATTTAAAGAATCAGCTTTTCCTCCATTTACTTTATCAATTAAAAATAAATGATTATAAATGGTTGATTGATATACGCCTTTTATCTCTTTTGTTTCCAATTTCTTTTGTACTACTCTATTCACTTTTACCATACTAAACCGGGTAATCATTTTTTCTAACGTATCATCTTTTGACCCATCATTAATGACGATCACTTCAAATTCTGGGTATTCAATACTTAGAAGAGACCGAATACTCCCATAAATTCCAGCAGATTCGTTAAAGGCTGGTACTAGAATCGATATTGGTTTTGTATAACTAACGTTTAATAGGTCATCATATGGCTCTGAATCATCTAATTGATATTGACTTCGTAAATGAACAAACGATATCAATAACATAGCTGTATAAAACAAAATCACAAAAGCCATATAAAAGAAGATAAACCATCCCCCAAACCATATTAAACTTAGCCATATATCACGTAGAATTTCCATGGTCTATTCCTCTCTCCAGCCATTCCTTAGCCATATCCTTGGCAAACGCATCATCTGAAGTATCCAATATTTCTTGAAAGATTTCATTGGCATTCGGATAACGTGAAATGGAATAGCCTGCTTGCTTCCGAACTGCGAATATCGGATCACTCATCTTACTGATTAATAGTGGAATGTATTCGTTTCTTCGGACAGCAGCACAAATTTTAAGAGTCATAATTCGCTCTTCAAATAACGAAGAATTACTATGCTTTTCTATCTCCGTGATGGGGATCGGATACAATATGTGTGCTAATGCCTTTAACGTACGAATGCGAAGTTCATCATCTGGTTGTTTTAACTGCTTTGTCAAGAACTCTCCATATTCCAGTCGATTTTGTATTCCTAGTACATCAATGATCGTATTCTTTATAAAGTTAGGCAAATCTTGAAACTTAGTCAGAAAATAATTGAATGTTGTTTCGGACATCTCACTGAATAACATACGATAAATAAAATCAGGGTATATTCTTGAGGATGAAATAATGTATTCATAAAGCTTTGGATGATCAAATTTAGTTAATAGTTTTATAAGCTGTATTTCCTCTGGTTCACTTATCTTTCGTTTATTCTCAAATATTTCCCCTAATTTATCTCTGAATTTTATCATCTGAAATGCTTCAATGTTGTATAACACATTCATTCGAACACTCCATCTGCGGTGGGAAAGTTTTTTAGTATACTCTTCCCAAAAGTACTTCTCTGCATAAGTAGTCATTCTCTGTTGTAGGTCTCCCCCTTGAGTCACATTTGCGAAATCACTCAAAAGTTCTTCTAACGCTGCATACTTTATTGTGTTGTCAGGCATTAACAACTTTGACTTTTGACCTTTGTACAAATATTGAAACAATACTTCTCGATATTTTTCTTTATAATGTTCTATTTTTCTATGTCTAGAATTTTCTAAAGCCTTTCGTGTTGTTAAGTAAATAAAAAGAATAAATAGCCAAACTAAAAAAAATAGAATAATGAATAATAGCCAACTAATTGCTTGATCCATTTTACTTTAACCTCTGCATAAATCGTTTCAGTCTTGCCTCTAATTCCAATAAGTTAAACGGTTTTGTCAAATAGTCATCTGCTCCGAGCTGAAGTGCTCTTGAAATGTCATTTTCACTCTTTCTAGATGTTAACATCACTACGATATATTGTTCAGTACTTCGTTCATTTCTTAGCCTTTGTAAGATTTCTAATCCATCCATTTTCGGCATAATTCCATCCAGGATAATGATATAAGGCTCATCACTTGTATACCAATCAGATCCAAAAAAATCCAAACCATCCTTAAATGATTGAATATCAAGTTGAATCGTCTCACCTTGAAGCTTATCAACAATCTCCGTCAACATCGTGCGAATGATTGGATCATCATCTACAATTCCAACTCGTATTTGTTTTTTATAAAGTTCCGTTTGATCTGAGGAGCTAATTCTGACACAATTTCTTCCTGATGATTTTGCCTCATATAATGCAGAGTCTGCCTTCTTTAACCAATCAGATAATGACGTCTCATTGTTTTGCACTTCTACGATTCCACTTGAGAAGGTAATATTGATCTGATCTTCACCAAATGTAAAGCTTTGCTCTGAAAATATTTTTTGCAATCCTTCTACATATTGCTTTGCTTCTAGACTTCCTGTTTTGGGAAGTAATAAGACGAATTCTTCCCCTCCTAACCTGACAATACTTTCATAGGCTTTCAATTTCCCTTTAATAAATTGGGCAAATTCCTTCAACACATCATCACCAGCATGATGCCCATATGTATCATTAACCTTTTTAAAATGGTCTATATCTAAGATTGCTAAGCTAAAGGATTCTTTATAATTGTTCTTTAATTGTTCAAAGGTAGTTATAAGATATTTGCGATTATGCACGCGTGTTAACTCATCTACTAACACTAGTTGGTCAATTAATGATTTTCTCTCAAGTTGTCTTTTAATACGAACAATTAATTCATCAACGTCAAATGGTTTTCCTATAAAATCATCTGCGCCCATCTGAAAACTTCGAATTCTCGTTTCTTTTGAGTTATGCACACTCATCATTACAACAGGAATTAGTTGATGGTGCATCGTTTCTTTCAGGTGAGTTAAGATATCAAACCCGAGTTCAGATTTCATATATACATCAATTACCACACACTCTGGTCTAAGGTCGTACAGAGATAAAATAGCACGGTTTAAATCAGATATAGCAATGACCATCATATCTTGCTTCTCTAGCTCTTCTTTTAAGTACATTAACAGTGTTGTATCATCATCAATTAGTAATACTAGTGGTTTTGAGCTTGACACAGATTTTGGATTTAATTGTTCTGTTGTAATTTCCCTTGTTTCTTCTACATTGCATAGAGACAACAGGGGCATTAAATAATCTCGGAGTGACTTTTGCTGCCAAACTCTGTCATCGTCTTCTTTTACTCGTTGAAATAAATACCTCGAGACATCCGAAATTTCTTGAAGGCCAATTGTTCCTGCTGTTCCTGTAACAGAGTGTAAAAAGCGATAAACCTCAAGATTTGGGATATCTTGAGGTAATTCTGTTTCAAACCATAAAGTTATTTGTTTTCGTATATTTTCAATTAGACTTCTTTGGTACTTTTCCACATTTTCTCCTACCTTTAGAGAGCGTTATAAAATATATTTATCAATAAGCTGAACAAGTTCTGCAATTTCGGGCTTACTTACTTGAGCATTTGCTCCAACTCGTTGTCCTTTATGCTTCAAGTCATCAGTAATCAGTGATGAAAAGATAATAACTGGAAGTTTAGCTAAACTAGGATCTTCTTTTATACGTTTGGTTAAATGATGTCCATCCATTTGAGGCATTTCAATATCTGTAATCACAATTTGAACATAATTTTCGATCAATTCTTTGTTACTTTCTAAATATGATAGTGCCTCTACACCATTTTCGAAGAATTCAACGTTTGTATAGCCTGCCTCAGCTAATGTGTCATGAATTAATTTTCTTAGAAGCGGAGAATCCTCAGCAACAAGAATCCGTTTGTCTGAACGCTCTCGTTTTCCAAGCTTTTTAATTTGGTCACTATTAATCCCTGTTGCAGGGTTGATGTCTACAATCATCTTCTCAAAATCAAGTAACAGTAGCATACCATTCTCTTGTTTAATTACCCCAATAATATGACTTTCTAAACCTTGATAAATATCTGTTGGTTTCTCAATTTCATTCCATGAGATACGATGGATTTGAGTGACGGAATGAACATGGAAAGCAACTTTTGTTTTATTAAATTCAGCTACGATAAATTTTTCTAGTTCTGGTTTATTTGATGCCGGGTATCCAAGAACTTTAGCAACATTCACAACTGGCAGAACTTCACCTCGGATATTAATAATTCCCTCAATATGGGGATGGGATTGGGGGATTTTTGTTACTGGAGACGGATTAATAATTTCTCTGACTTTTATAACATTGATTCCAAAACTATTATCTCCGATTGTAAATTCCACAAGTTCTAATTCATTCGTACCGCTTTCAAGTAATATCCCTTTTTGGTCTGTCATGTAGGGCACCTCTTTTTCTTTTATTGTCTCTTTCTTTATCGACAATTTCCAACTTTTTTTGCGGGAGTTTTAAAAAATATTTTTTATTGGTTTAGTCATTTTATTTACAACTACATATATAAATATATATATCGTTAAGTTAACCCTTGTATAATAGGATATTCATCTATTGCATGAAAACCATCATTCAGTAAAATAAAAAATAAGCTTGGCAGTATTGCCAAGCTTAAGTGTAATATTTCTTATCTGTTACCGACAATTTTAAATGTGCTTTTATCTTCTATTAATTAGGCTCTGTTAAACCTTGTTTTTGATTTTCGTTCCAGGACACTCGCCGGATACCACGGACGGGTTCGGGAGCCTCCTCGACGCTTCTCGACTGCACGAGTCTCCCTTCCTCTCGCTTCTCCCACAGGACCCTCACGTCCTTCCACTTCAATCAGACCTACTTAATATCAACACTCTACTTTAACACAGCCATTAATAAATCTGACCATTAGCCAATTTTGTATCAATAGAGCACCTCGTTGATTCCCTTCTTAATGCCATATCCATACGGTTTTAGCCAACATTTCCACTTCCTTTCACTATAAACTAGTTCATTATATGTAGAATTAAGGTTAGTCATTGTATGAAAGGTTTAAACTTTAAATTGTATTTCTCTCTGTTTTCCCACTATTTCCATTAAAGCATGAATACCGTTAAATTTAGGTGCTATAATGTAAAATCGTTCTCGCTCACGATCTTCTAATGTTTGCTCAATTTGGTTGCGTAATATTCCCATCTCTAAATGAAGCTCCAAAAGATCTACTATTACACCAGTTGTTATTCCTTTTTCTATTGCTTCAAAGCTAACGAATAATTCTTCTTGATTATTTAGTTTTATTAATATGAACCAACCGATATGGGGAATGTACTTACAATCCTCTCCAATACAAAAGCTGTCACCATAACAAAAATATTCTTTTCTAGTGATTTGTTTCCCTTTTTTATATCCATAGTACCAACTAGTCACAAGCATACCTTCCACTGAAGCAACTATGTGATAAGGATTCATATTTCCCTCCGTTAGCAATAAACTTTCTATAATTTTATTTTCTTTCAAATGAGATTATGAAATAATAGTGATAAATTCAAGAAAAAAAGAGGCTGTCCCAAAAAGTGGGCAGCCTCTTTTTATTCTCTAATGGGTAATAAATTGATTATCTTTAAAGGTACGTTCCATTTCGCTCCAGACACTTGCTTTCCGCGGGGAGAAAGTGAGCCTCCTCGGCTACGCCTGTGGGTTCTCGACCTTTTCTCTATCTCCCGCAGGAGTCAAGTGTCTTACGCTCCATTACACTAAGTTATAATGATAGTATACATTTGCAGAATCAATAAATCAATTTACTAACAAAGACCTGTGTGATAGGTGAAATATTCATTTAAATACCACCTTATAGTTCGGGTTTATCATTGACTGAAATATTTATGTCCCAGCCTCATGCCATCTTTTTATGCTTTTTTATAGGGTACTCGCAGGTGAAAATACAATCCACAAAGTACTAAGAGAATAAGTGAGGCGAGAGCAAGTCTACTTGCCATGTTTCCATAATCTTTAAGCAAGAGTGTAATCGTACCATAAATTAGCGGACCAACAATGGAGGATACTTTTCCTGAGAAGGCAAATAATCCAAAGAATTGCCCTCTTTTTTCTATTGGAGTGAGCTCCACTATTAATGTTCTAGAAGTAACCCACATAGCTCCCATCGCAACACCGTATAAACTCCCTGCAACCCAAAATAGCCCTTGATTTGTTGCAAGTGTTGCTATTATCAGAGCAATAAGAAGAATAATTGCTACTGTTGTTACTGCTTTCTTCGCACCTACATTTCGGGTAATATACCCAAAAATAAAGGAACCGATGATGCTTGAAATCGTTGATACTAAGTACAGTAAGATAAACATTCCTGTTGAGAAGCCAACAATCGCTTTCGCATATATGGCCATTACAGATATCGCAGTAGCAATAGCATCATTGAAGAAGAAATAAGCAATCATAAATAAGAATATGCCTTTATATTGACTTTTCATATCCTTAAATGTCTCTAATATCTCACCATAGCCACTAATAAAACTCTTTTTCTCGACAACCTTTTTTCTAGGCTGGTCTTTATAAAAGAAGAAGAGGGGTAGGGAAAACAATAGAAATAAAATACCTGTTGGTATAAATGCTTCATGGAATCCTCCATCTCCAACTAATGGATACACAGTCAAACCGATTAATGTACCTAAATAGCCAATTGCGACTCCATACCCTGAGAGTAGAGGGACTTCACGTTCATTTCCTAAGTCAGAAATCATTGGGTCGTAGAAAACTAAGCTAGAATTATAGAAGAATTTCGCAATAACAAATGATAATAAAACAAGAATAAGTCCAACGGTAGCATCTGGGATGAATGTTGCAAATACACCCATTAAGATCGTAGCAGTTATTGAAATTAATGCAAAAGGTACCAAATACTTTTTCTTCTGATTAGTTCGATCGATTAATACTCCAAATAACGGTGAGAAAATGACGAGAAAAAAGCTCGCGATCGCATTTGAATACGTAATAAATGTACTGGCTACTTGATTTAAGACTTCATCCTTCCCAATAACCTCCTGCAAATAGAAAGGAAAAAAGATTGTGGTAATGTTTGAAGAAAAAATTGTGTTAGCAAAATCGTACAATGCCCAGGAAATGACCGGTAATGAAAGAAACATCGCAATCGTTGACCTTTGATTTGGCAAATGCTGATTCCCATTAGTACCACTCACCCTTACCCCACCCTTCTTAATTAACTCTTTACGACCTAATCAACACTAGCATTAGGTTCCAATTCATCAAAAATTGTGAGCCGTGCTTACGGAACAACTCTCCTTTCAATAATACGACTTTTTTCAGTTATACCCTCCTAAATTTACAAAAAAAATAAAAAAATTCATAAAAGTACTAGTTTCTACTCCTTATTTATGCGTTCATAAATCCCCATATCACCATTTATAAAAATAAAGTACTAAGGCCTCACGCCTACGAATAGCACGAAAGGAAGAGTATAGGTTATCTTTCTTTCCACATACTAAATAAAGAACTTATCTTATTGTAAGTAAATAGGAGGTCAAATCAATGTATCGATTAATAATTACTTGTGCTCTTTTCAGTATGGTTCTAGCTGGTTGTAACACAAATCAAAGTGCCGAACCCCCTGCAGAGCAAAATACACATCAAGCTGAAGGTATGTTCGAAGCAGGGGCAGATGAGGAGCAATCCAATGATGACTTACTCATCAACTCCCGGTATGAAGCTGAAGGTCAAGAAGACAAAATCTCGACGACTAGAGCAGAAAACCTTGTGAAAGAGCATCTACAAATTAATGAAAATTCTAATACAGTTGTTGCTTATGTTTCTAAAACTGAAGACGGACATTATCTCATCCGGGTAAATACTGTTGATGATGATACGAATCAACGACAGGATACTAGTAACGACGGTCTTTATATGGTAAATGCGAAAACGGGGGAAATACAACGTAAAAAACAATAACAATAAAAAAACATAGACAAAGCGTCTATGTTTTTTTACTCCATTACAGATTGAATTTGTAGTTGATGATGCCTATCATGACTCTGAAAATCTTCAAGTAATGATATAACCGTGTATTCATGATTACCAATTTTGAATGCTATGTTCAATTGGTCTTCATTTAGTGCGTGTATCATGGTAATAAACTCTTTACGAACAGTCAGAAACTCATCAATAAGAGTTCCTTGTGACACGCTCTCTCTAGCGTATTTTGCTGCTTTCTCATTTTCTTCCTCAACTGGAGGGAAGCCTGGTAAGTGATCACCTGGTTGTACATCAATAATGGATAAGTTTAGCAAAAACCGGTCCCAAAACAATAAATGAGCGATGATTTCACTTGGCGACCACTTCCCGGCTGAATAAGGACTTGACCATGTTTCGATCGAACTATTTTTTAGTGTTTCAACCCATTTTAAATAGCTTTCATGTTCTTTAATGATTTCCTCAAATGAATGCTGCACCGTTTCATCTCCTCATCTTTTTATCAAGTAATGATTTCAATATTTTATCCTGGAACTCCTCTTTTTAACACGTATTTATTGATAGGTAATTGTGTCAACTAATCCTATATTAATAAACTAAGCTTATGATACAACTGTTCTATTTCTTCTCTCAAATTATCAACTTTTTCGTGTAATGTTATCAAGATCGCAACATCACTTTCTCTCATCATTTCTTCTTCTAGCTTTACCTTTTCCAACTCTAATGTCTCAATTGCCTTTTCTAATTGGGTTGTTTGTTTTTCTATATTAGCCTTCACTTTTTCGTTCTTTTTTGTAAAAGCTTGTTCTGTTACTGTACCATTCGCTTTTTCTTTACTTGATGTTTGTATCTTATTCAACCTTTTCACTTTCACTTCATCATACGATCCTAAATAGGAAGTAAATGTGTGATTCTCTAACCATAATATTGTCGTAAATAATTTATTCAAAAAATAACGATCATGCGAAACAGTAAAGATGGTTCCATCAAAATCATGAAGTGCATCTTCTAGTACTTCTCTTGAATCAATGTCTAAGTGGTTCGTTGGTTCATCCAAAAGTAGTACGTTAATATCTTGATGCATAAGCTGTGCTAATCGCAACCTCATTCTTTCTCCACCACTCAAGCTTTTAATCTTCTTGAAAACCGCAGGTCCATAAAAAAGAAATCTAGCTAAAATATGTCTTGCTTCACCTTCTACACATGGTACTTGTTCTCGGAATGCATCAATTACACTTTGTTTTCCTTCATGCGCAAAGACTTGTTGTGATAAGTATCCAAGCTTTACATTACTTCCAATTTTCACATTACCGATCGTTGGCTGCACTTCACCTAGAAGCATCTTTAGCAATGTTGTTTTTCCAGTACCATTTTTCCCAACAATGGCTACTCTTTGTTTATGCTGTAATGTAAAGGAGAAGGAATGAAACAGTTCTTTATTGTCAAATTCCATTGAAACATTTTCATAGGTGAACACATCTTTGCCACTTCTATCTGTTGTATCTAACTCTAACCCAATTTTCTTCCTTTCCAATGTGGGTCTTTTTAGTTTTTCCATCCGATCCAATGCCTTTTCCATACTCTTCGCACGTCGGTAAAATTTCTCATTCGGTGGGTTACCTTCATTTGCCCATTGCCTTAATTGTCTAATGGTATCTCTCATCTTTTTGATTTTCTTTTGTTGTTCTTGATAGGCAGCAAACTGATCAAGAAGCCTTTTTTCTTTTTCCTTTATAAATCCTGAATAATTTGTGTGGTAGCATGTCACTTCACCATCCTCTAAATCATAAATATCGGTAACGACCTGATCTAAAAAATAGCGGTCATGCGACACGATAACAGTCGTTATATCTTCAGAACGAATATATCCTTCTAGCCACTCAATTGCCTCAACATCTAAGTGGTTTGTTGGTTCATCTAATAATAATAGTTGCGGCTTTCTTAATAGGATTAACCCTAAGCAGATTTTCGTTTTTTCTCCCCCACTTAACAAATGAAAAGGCTGGTCTAGTAACTCGGCAATTCCCAGTCCATTTGCAACCATCATTAACGTTGCATCCATTTCATAGCCTCCGAGCCTGACGAACTCATCTTGCAATTGTCCATACTCTGCAAGAATACGATCCAATTGATCACCTTCCAGTTGCGTCATTGACTCCTCAAGTTTTTGTATTCGCTTAGAAATTAGTACCAATGAATCAAATGCCTTTCGTAATACATCGTGAGCAGTAATTCCTTTCTCAAAAGAAGGAATTTGAGCTAAATACCCAATTGATAAGCCCTTTTTACGATGTATCGTCCCTCCATCCACATATTCTTCTCCGCTCATTAATTTTAGAATGGTTGTCTTACCTGTTCCATTTGGTCCGACTAAACCAATTCTTTTTCCTTCATGAATATCAAATGTCAAACCTTCAAAAATCTTTGTTCCTCCATAGCTTTTCTCAATTTCTTTCACAGCACAAATAATCATCTATATCACTCCATCTATTTCATAAGTTTAGAATCAGTTTCATTTTAAAATAAAAAAAGCCACAGGCATCTTACACCTGCGGCAAAATACGTATCAGTAGGATACGAAATTTCAGAATAAAAAAAGATGCCAAAACAGGCATCCCTTTTACCATACATTTTTTCCGGTTAAGGTTTAAGAGATGTTGGTTGCTATACAATTGTTAAAAAAGGACAGACTTCTCCCATGGTTAACAATTGTAAATGAAACAGCACGACAATTTACAAATATTTGAAGAAATTGCGCGCAAACAGCAACCAAATTAAACATCTCATACACCTCCTTCTTATAGTTATATTTATTATAGTCTATTTTCCCTGGAATTTGCAAGAATATTTTTCCAATAAGTAAAAAGACTTTTCCTTATATATGCCAAATGTTTATATGTGTAGATTTCCAATTAAAAAAGTACTACTTCATTTCGTAAAAAAAGGACCAAATAATGGTCCTACATGGTTTTCCAACGATGAATAAGCTGTTGATTTTGTCCTCTTGCAAATACATCAATACGATTTCTTCCCCAAGATACCGCTGCTGGTTCAGAGGTTAAATTACCACCTAAGTCTTCCCACTCACTCCAACTCCTACCGTTCCACGTTTTTTGAATAAGTTGATCTTTATCACCTTTTGCAAATACGTCGATACGGTTTGGACCCCATGATGAGGCAGTTGGACTAGATGTCAATAATCCACCAAGATTTTCCCATTCACTCCAGTTTGAACCATTCCAATATTTATGAATGAGTGAACGATTTTCCCCTCTTGCAAATACATCAATACGATTAGGACCCCATGAGATGGCTCCTGGAGCTGAAGTTAATGTACCACCTAAGTCTTCCCACCCACTCCAACGTGAGCCATCCCAATATTTGTGATACAGACGACGATTTGCTCCTCTTGCAAATACATCAAGTCTATTTTCTGACCAAGAAGCTACTGCAGGTGATGATGTTAATTGCCCTCCGAGACTTTCCCACTCACTCCACTTTTCACCTTCATAATATCTATGATACAGCGCCTGATCTTCTCCTCTTCCAAATACATCAATGCGCCCTCTTCCCCAAGATACTGCTGCAGGTGATGACGTTAAGGAGCCGCCTAAGTCTTCCCAATCTCTCCATCTAGTTCCGTCCCAATAAATATGGTATAGTCTCTGGTTTCTACCTCTTGTAAATACATCAATTTCATTATTTCCTAAAGACGAAGCAGATGGTCCTGATGTTAAATATCCTCCTAATGACTCCCAGTTGCTCCAATCTTGTTCAGGCTTGAAATCAATATTTTGTATCACAAGTCGTATAATTTCTTTAAATACACGTTCTGAAACTGTATTTGACACACCATATGCTGCTAAAAATGGGACAACCCATGCAAATTCATTAGTAAATTTCCGATAAATTTGATTCGTTTTTTGATTAATTGAACCTTCTGCTGCAGAAGCATTACTAATTGCATAATCAACAACTAATTGAAATAAATACCGAGACATGCCTCGATTAATATTATATTCTCTCAGCTCATCTGCAAGTTTCGATAAATCATCCTTTATTACATTCCATATTCGTCGTAGCTGCTCATTTGGTTGTCTAGACTGAGCAAAATAATAGTAATGTAGAAACTCCTGCTGACCGGGAATATAACCTGTTCCTTGACTATTATAAAAATGAGGTGAATAAGCCATGGATTTATTACCTCCATTCAGAATGACTTTTAGAAATTTCTCTTCACTATCCACCATATGTATACCTTATCTTTTTTATTGCTTTTTTTTCGAAAACTGGCAGGTTTCATGATGAAGGTTTATATTACTTTGAATAGGAATCTCTCCAATTCACAATCTATTTTATAGAGGGCTGTTTCGCGTAGATTTTGTTTTTTCGAATATAGGGGGTACAAATACTATTTTGTATGAAGTGATTAAGGATCCTTTATTCGATTAATGGCAACAAGAGTTACAAAATTAGCCCTATCACAAGAAAGGAGTGACATGTATGAAAAAGTGGAATGAACAAGCTGCACCTAACAATAATCTGTCTGCAGCTGATCTAACGAATTCAAACCTTCCAAAGGAACACGAGTTTTCCGAGGAGTTATCTGATGGAATGGAACGTAATGAAATCATTGAAGAAGCACAGTCTAAAAACAAACAATAACAATAGCAGGTTTAGGAACTAATTCAAAATAATAAGGGATACGATTTTTTTCGTATCCCCTTTAACCATTGTAAGACAGATATTCTTGTTTATTGAACCTTTTCCCATCTTTGTATTAGTTTCACGTCTGCTGCTTTAAATAAATTGTAAACCGGACAGCGCTCTTCCACTTTATCTTTAAGCTTATGAATATCTTCTATAGATTCTTTTGTTTTTACCTTGATTGACATTTCCACTTTCTCAAAATAAGTCTTTATATCTTGCATACCTTTCATCCCCCGTGGGTCCAGTTCTCCAATGACTTCAAACGTGAGTTCATCAATGCTTAACTTCATCGCTTTTGCAGCAGCAAATGCCGTTATACTTTCACAAGAAGCTAATGTACCTAAAATAGCGTGCAATGGAGTTGGACCTTTATCGGCTCCACCGAAATTCAAGGGCTCATCCATTATGAATTGGTGGTCTTTTGCGACAACTGTCGTTGTAATTCCACTTGCAGTTGATACGATTTTATAATGACGTTTTTCGCCCATTTTTCACTCACCTCTCCATTACTATGTTCAAATAGGTTTAAACTCCATTCAAAAGTGGTAAAAAATACTGTAATAAGACATTTCTAAATTTTCTAAAAACAACTTTACAATTTATATATTTCCACCGATAATAATAAAAAGGCATAGGAGGAGTAGACATGAACCAATATGAAAAGGATCAGAAAAATGAGCTTATGATCATTCCGTCATCAAATGAAGAACAAACCGAATATACCCTTGCCGCACAAGTTTTCTTAGACCAATCTTTGCAGATGTTTCAACAAGAGCAGCTTATGAAGAAGATAGATGAAGCACTTATAAATGGTGATAAAAAGACTTTCCTACAATTATCTAAACAATATAAAGAATTGCTCAATTAATAATATAAATAACAGATTTCTTGGAGGGGTGTCTTATGAGACGTTTACAAAAAACAGTAAAATTACTCACAAATGTGAACCATAAATACTTCTCATTTAAATTAACACAAGAAGAAGAGTTCTCACTTCAGCTTCAAGCCACTCTATTTTTGGATGAACAGTGTTATAAATTTAATAAAGATCATTTGCGTAAACAACTCGATGAGGCACTGCAACAACATGATGAGGCTTCTTTCAAAGAATTAAGTGAGATATATATAAACTATTTATAAAACAAACAACCTTGATTGATGTTCTCCTTATAACGTCAATCAAGGTTTTTATGTTTAGGTTGTTTTCGTATAGATTGTTGCTTTCTCGTAAAAATCTCAGGAAGTCGGATTTTTACCTTAGTATCAAGTTACTACTATACATAAAGAGCCTTATGTTTAATATCTTATAACAGCTCGAACAGGGCTTCCATCTCCCTCTACAAGTGGTAATGGCAAGGCAATTAAATCACAAATTCCTTCCTTTACATCATCCAATACAATTCCTTCTAAAATATGAATATCATACTTGGTTAATTCATGATGAATGGATAGCTCCTTGCTATCAAGATGATCAACAGAAGGTAAATCAATTCCAAATAAGTTGATACCCCTCTCAGCTAAATAAGGTATGACTCCTTCTTCTACTACTGGAATTCTTTGTGGAAATACTGTCCGATCTACCCAAGCTAATGTCTTTAAAAGGACCATTGACACTTCTTTTAAATTATACTTTTGAAAATATTTTAGTGAAATTACATCTTGTTTTGAAACTTCAATAATTTGGGCTCTCCCAATATAACGATTAGGATCTAAATCAATTACCTTTTTTCCTTGATTATCAAAATGAAAGGGTGCGTCTATATGAGTGCCAAGATGGGTACTCATCTCAAACCTACCTACATTTACCGAACCAGTTTCTTCCTTCGTCCACTTCAGGGAATAGGAATAAGGAGTATCACCCTGCCAACCAGCTGTTTTATTGCATAACGGCTGTGATATATCAATCCATGTCATATGTGCACCTCGTTAAGCAATGATTTCTCGTTCATTTTTATAGATTTTATATACTTCATTTTCCATAATCTCTTTTAAAATACCTACTACATTCCATACTTCTTCAAAGGATGTATAAAATGCAATGGGTGCTAGTCTAATAAGATTCGGTTCACGATAATCTGGAATTACGTGATAGTCTTTTAATGCCTTGCATATGCTGGCAGCCTCTTCATGGTGAAGACAAACATGTCCTCCTCTTTGCTCATCACCCCTTGGGTTAATAATGGTAAATTGAAACGTACTAAGCTCTTGATCAATCAGTTTCATGAGGAAATCAGTTAGTAGTCTTGATTTCTCAAAAAGGCAGTGAATCCCTGCTTCCTCAAATAATTCTAAAGATCCTATTATCGGGGCAACACTTAAGATATGTGGTGTTCCTATTTGAAATGCACCTGCATGATGCTCATATTCGAGGTCATGCTTCATATCAAACTGTTTTTCCTTGACTGAGCTGAACCACCCAGCAATTCCCGGTTCGATTCCGAAATGCCGTTCGTTTACATATAAACCACCAACCGCTCCTGGTCCACCATTAACATATTTATAGCTGCACCAAAAGGCAAAATCAGGCTGTATTTCAGCAAAGGAATGAGGAATCACACCGATTGAATGTGCTAAGTCAAAGCCAATCAATATTCCTCTTTCATGAGCTGCCTCAACTAATTTTTTCATATTAAGCAGCTGACCACTTCGATATAATACTGAAGATAAAATGACTAAACTAACCTCTTCCGTCATCTTTTGAATAATGTCATCTTCATCTAATGTATAACCGTCCAGGCTACTTACCCGGACTAAATGATCCTCTGACCGTAATCCTTTTGTTTTTAATTGGCTCTTTATTGCATATATATCCGAAGGAAACGTTAACTCATCTGCGAGTATTTTATTTCTATTTCCATATGGTTGAAAAAAAGTAGCAATAAGTTGATGTAAATTGACCGTTGTTGAGCCAGTTACTATGACTTCATTTTCTTTTGCTTGAATTAAATGAGCCATTTTCCCGCCTAGATTTTCTGATAAATAAAACCACGGTGATGTTCCATTCATCCATCCCTCAATACCATATTCCTTCCAGCTGTTTAGTAGCTGGTTAACTGATGCCTCTGCACGTTTAGAAAGTAAACCTAATGAATTTCCATCTAAATAAATTGTTCCTTCTCTTATATAAAATTCATCCCGAAAATGCGCGAGTGAATCCTGCTTATCAAGTTCCCTTGCATGTTGAATTGTATACATGATCAGAACCTCCATTTCTATATTATGATGATTCATTCTATTTTCTAGATTGTTAGGATAAATCCCTTTTTTCCAAACAGACATCATCAGAAATTAGTGAATGAACAGTTTGCAACCAATTCTTATGATTCCTTTGCCGTTGATTCCTAAGAGTGCTTGTACCTCTATTTTTAGGCAAAAAAAACTAACGAGTATGCAACTCGTTAGTTTTCTGATAAAAACTCTTCAAACTTTTCCCGGTCAAATCCGAAGATTACTGTCTCATCTTCTCCCTCTTTTATTACTGTAACAGGAGTAGCAGATGCACCTAAGTCGATAAGTTCGTTTAAGTAACGATCGTTTTGACGAATATTTCTTTCCTCATATGGAATTCCTTTTTCTGTTAACCATAATTTCTCTTCATGACAGGGTGGACAGGTTTCTTGTGTATACACAATAAAAGTCTTTGGCATATTATAATCTCCTCTCTTTAATAAGGCTATTTTCGCCTCGATGTTGAATATTCGATTTTGATGAACAGGTCATCTTCTCTTTCTATCCCTACAGTCCCACAAAATGAAAACACATCTGATCGGGAGCTAGATGAAACGATCTTACGTTTTTATACGTCTTAAATTGTAACAAATTATTTACTTTTTACGTTTATTTAAGTAAGACGTGTAAAAGATAAGAGAAATAGTTTTAACACGTCCTTTTTTTGTAGGAGGCGTGTAAAAATGAGATGGATGATAATCGCAGTATACAGCATTCTCTTCATAACAGTCACTTTTTTTGGACTTGGCCCGTTCTTATTAGCAGATGGATCCATGCAGGAGAGAATCATGACTATAGCAATCGTATTACTTCTCTATGTTGGTATGTCTATTAGTCTAAAAATATTACTAAAAAAATTTAAATAAAGTCCTTTACAGTTTGAAAGCTTCTTTGGGAGAATGGAAGATGAAAGAAAATGTACGAAGAAGGGAAGCAATATGGGGTCATCGAAAGAACAAACAAAATTTGATTATGTGCTTGCATTTCTATTATTTTTATTATTCTGTGCAAGCTGTTTAGCCATTTATAGCGCACAAACAACATCCGCACAATATGATTCAAATTTTCTCCTGAAACAAATTGTTTTTTATGTAGTAGGAGTTGGAATTGTCGGGGGGATTATGATTTTCGAACCCGATCAAATACGAAAACTTGCATGGTATCTCTATGGTTTTAGTATCTTTGTGCTAATCGCTTTACACTTTGCTCCCTCCTCTATTGCTCCTAAAATCAATGGAGCGAAGAGTTGGTTTAACCTACCTGGCTTTGGTTCATTTCAGCCTTCTGAGGTTATGAAGGTCTGTTTAATTATCGTCCTTAGTCATGTTATAACAAAGCATAATGAACAAAACACACTATCTACAATCAAATCTGACTTCACTCTACTTGTGAAAATCCTATTAGTAGCAAGTGTTCCAATGGGAATTATCATGCAACAGCCAGATTTGGGTACAACTCTTGTGCTCTTGGCAATTACGGTTGGACTTATTTTTATGTCAGGCATTACATGGAAATTATTAGTCCCTATCTTCTCAAGCATTACACTTATTGGTTCCTCCATTTTTTATTTAGTTTTGTATGCTCCGGAAGTACTTGAGAAGTATTTACATGTAAAGGCTTATCAGTTTGGTCGAATTTATTCATGGATTGATCCTGCAAACTATAGCAGCGGAGAAGGATACCATTTACTTAATTCACTAAAAGCAATAGGCTCCGGGATGTTATCAGGAAAAGGTATGGGAGTAAATGAAGTATATATCCCTGAAAATCATACGGATTTTATTTTCACTGTCATTGCTGAACAATACGGATTTATTGGTGCTACAGTCGTCATATCGTTTTTATTTTTACTTCTATATCACATTACGAAAGTTGCTCTGCTTTCCAACTCACAATTCAGCTCTTACCTTTGTGTTGGAGTGATTTGCATGATTGGATTTCACGTTGTTCAAAATATCGGAATGACAATTGGTTTATTGCCGATTACAGGTATCCCTTTACCGTTTATTAGTTATGGCGGTAGTTCTCTAATTGGAAACATGTTTGCAATCGGTTTAATTTTCAGCATTCGTTTCCATTACAAAACCTATATGTTTGGAGATTGAGAATCGGCTAGCAATCCTTGTGACTGCTAGCCTTATATTTTGCCTGTTTTCTTATAGATTGTTGCTTTCTCGTAAAAATCCCAAAGCCGTTTTTTTCCTTAGTATCGAAATAAAGAGAGTTGTTCTTTTCTAATTTAACCTCGTTTTGCTTCTAAAACTACAGACAGATTAAGTATACGAAAAGCAACAAAGTTTTAGAAAAGAACTACCTTTACTATGAATGATTTAAGTTATTCTTTGCCATTTTGATTAATTCTGAAACCATTTTCCCTCCAATCTGACCACCAACCTTCCCTGCTTCTCGTGATGTTAAATTTCCATTGTATCCTTTGGAAAGTGGTACACCCATTTCCTTTGCAACCTCTACTTTTACTTGATTTGATTGATTTGTTGCAATATGATATCCTTCTCTCTTCATTACATCAACCTTTAATTGATCTAGTGAAGGTCTTGATTCTGGCACTATAGGTTTGTGATGTTTACTCATTTTCATCCTCCTTTTACAAATAGAATCTGCAATTTTGCCTAAATCAATCACGAAGTGTTGACTAGTAAATTTGTTTTTTGGTAATATTATGTTCAAGTATCATACAAGTAACGATGACAGACATATAGTAGCTAGTTCCCTCATGTAAAAAGCGAGTCAGGGATGGTGTAAGCCTGAACATGATAATTAGTGAAACGGCAGTCTTGAGTGAATGTTTAAAAGAGGGTTTGTGCTATTACAAACCAATTAGGGTGGAACCGCGGGAGATACGCTCTCGTCCCTAGGCTATTCATAGCCTGGAGACGAGAGCTTTTTTAATTGAATTCGAAAAAGGAGAGAGCTAAATGAGTAAAACAATGGAACAAGTTGTTTCACATGCTAAACATAGAGGATTCGTTTTTCCAGGGTCTGAAATTTATGGAGGACTCGCTAACACATGGGATTACGGTCCATTAGGAACAGAATTAAAAAATAATATAAAAAAGGCGTGGTGGCGTAAGTTTGTACAAGAATCACCATACAACGTTGGTCTAGATGCCGCGATTTTAATGAATCCTAGAACATGGGAAGCATCAGGTCATATCGGTAATTTTAACGATCCAATGATCGATTGTAAAAACTGTAAAGCAAGACACCGCGCAGATAAATTAATTGAAAATGCTTTAGAAGCAAACGGAACAGAGATGATCGTAGACGGTCTTCCATTTGAGAAGATGGAGGAGCTAATTAAAGAACATAATATTGCTTGTCCTGATTGTGGAAGTACGGACTTTACAAGCATTCGTCAATTCAACTTAATGTTTAAAACTTCCCAAGGAGTTACAGAGTCTAGTACAAATGATATTTATCTACGTCCTGAAACAGCTCAAGGGATTTTTGTTAACTTTAAGAATGTTCAACGTTCCATGAGAAAGAAGCTTCCATTTGGAATTGCCCAAATCGGAAAAAGCTTCAGAAATGAAATTACTCCTGGTAACTTCACATTCCGTACGAGAGAATTCGAACAAATGGAATTAGAATTTTTCTGTAAGCCTGGTGAAGAGCTAGAATGGTTCTCCTATTGGAAAAATACGTGTGAGAATTGGTTACTGTCACTTGGTATTACAAATGATAATTTACGTCTTCGTGACCATGATGAAGACGAACTATCTCATTACAGTAACGCAACAACAGACTTCGAATACAAGTTCCCTTTCGGTTGGGGCGAGCTATGGGGTATTGCTTCCCGTACAGATTTTGATTTAAAGCAGCATGCTGAATACTCAGGGGAAGACTTTAATTACATTGACCAAGAGACGAATGAGCGCTATGTACCATATTGTATTGAGCCTTCTCTCGGAGCAGATCGTGTAACACTTGCATTCATGATTGATGCATATGAAGAAGAACAACTTGAGGATGGTACGTCAAGAACAGTGATGAGATTACATCCTGCTCTAGCTCCATACAAAGCAGCTATTCTACCATTGTCAAAGAAGCTTTCTGACGGAGCTCGCAGTGTCTTTGAAGATTTATCAAAACACTTCATGGTTGATTATGATGAGTCTGGTTCCATTGGAAAACGCTACCGCAGACAAGATGAAATTGGTACACCATTTTGTATCACCTATGATTTTGATTCAGAAGGTGATGAAACTGTTACGATAAGAGATCGTGATACAATGGAACAACAACGTATTGCGATTAGCGAGCTAAAGGCATTTATTGAGGAAAAATTACAATTTTAAATGAAGATAGGAGAGTGATCTCCTATCTTTTATTTTGGCTTTTTAGTGAAATTCCATTAAATAATGAAATTCATTTATAAAAAAATTGTTTACAAATAACCTTTATTTAGTTCGGGTTCATTTTCCATTAAATAAAGTGATTGACTCTTCAGTCTGTCTAAAAGGTTATGTGCAACATAGTAGGCATAATCATATTCCTTCTTTGTGATGATTCCTAATTTTAAAGCTGTTTCTAACTCATCTTCATCCACTAAGAACCATGTGTTGTTTGGAAAAATGATAATATCCAGATACAGATCACGATACCATGGTACATTTTTTTCCGTGACACCGTGATTTAGGCAAATATCGATATACCATTGAACAACCTCATTTGACTCGTTAAGCATGACGGTAATCGTATATGACTCACCTTTTGGAAAATACTGAACCCACGTATAGCCTGCATCTGCAAGTTTTACATTTTGGTCATGATAGTTTACTGTTAGTGGTTCTCTTACTTTACTAATCTGCAATATTGAAACCCACCCATGGAAATAATATCCTTTTCGTAAAAAGGATTTCCATGACTTTTCCGTAATTCTCTTCCAATCTTTACGATCAGCATATTTCATTTTCAAAAAAGAACCAACTCCTAACAACTTTGGCTACTTATTTATGATATTGTATGTATATTATGAAATTTAGAGCAACATGTTAGTGTTTTCCATTTTAACATAACTTGGAAATTTACGTCCAAATGAATAGGAGTATGGTTATGAAATTGTCCCCGATCGAAGCAGCAACTGCATTCATTAAAACTCACTTCAAGGCATGTGATGGTGCTATACTTGCTGGAAGTGTCGTACGCGGAGAGTATACCTCTACATCCGATCTTGATCTTGTTGTATTTGACTCTTCTTTAATGAAATCTTATCGTGAATCCCTCATTTCATATGAATGGCCAATTGAGGTATTTGTACACTCATTTGACTCATATAAGGAGTTTGTTAAACAGGATATAGACAGAGGACGACCAAGCCTCCCTCGTATGCTGGCCGAAGGAACAGTTATTATTGATCATCCACAACTTCGTTTCATCCAAGAAGAAGCAAAAGAATTGCTGGATGCAGGACCTATCGAATGGTCTGAACAAACGATTCGTATGAAGAGATATTTTATCACTGATTTGATAGACGATTTAATAGGGAGCACAAAGCGGGCTGAAACGATTTACATTACCAATACGCTTGTCGATTCTCTGCATGAATATATTTTGCGTACAAACAAACAATGGATTGGTTCGTCAAAGTGGATTGACCGTTCTCTACGTACATTTGATGAAGAATTAGCTGATGATTTTTTGAGAGCGATGGAAGATATTTATCTTAAATCTGATAAGAACTTACTAATTACATTGGCTGAAAGGGCATTATCACCACACGGCGGATTTTTATTTGATGGATTTTCATTAGGTAAGTAGTGCAAGAAATAATAGAAATGATACAATAAAACAACCAAATAATAGGAGAGATTATAGGTGGAGCATTTAATAAATCAAACTGTAAAAAATATTCAAATTTCGGGTATCCGTCGCTTCTTTAACATGGTTCAAGAGTATGATAATGTCTTGTCCTTAACAATTGGACAACCAGACTTCCCCACTCCAGATCATGTAAAGAAGGCTGGAGTCGAAGGCATCAACCAAAACTATACAACGTATACACATAACGCTGGTTATCTTGAACTACGTATTGCTGCAGCTGAATTTGTGAAAAAAAAGTATGGATTAGAGTATAACCCTGAACATGAAGTCATTACGACAATCGGGGCAAGTCAAGCCATCGATTGTGCATTTAGAACAATACTTGAAAAAGATAGTGAAGTCATTCTACCAGGTCCTGTATATCCCGGTTATGAACCGATTATTCATATGTGCGGAGCAAAACCAATTCATGTAGATACAAGAGAAAATGAGTTCAAACTAACCGCCAATTTAATAGAACAACATCTGACAGAAAAAACGAGAGGTATTGTTTTGCCTTATCCTTCAAATCCAACTGGCGTCACTTTATCTCATGAGGAGCTTTTGGATATTGCAAATTTACTAGAAGATCGGGATATTTTCGTGCTGTCAGATGAAATATATAGTGAGCTTATTTTTGAAGGTACACACCAATCTATTGCGGCTATTCCTGGTATGAGAGACAAAACCATTGTCATTAACGGTTTATCGAAATCTCACTCTATGACCGGCTGGAGAGTAGGCTTTTTATTTGCACCTCATACAATCTCAAAACACTTAATTAAGGTTCATCAGTACAATGTATCGTGTGCTCCAACCATATCACAACGAGCAGCAATTGAGGCACTTACCATTGGTCAAGATGACGCGGTTGTCATGAAGGATACATATAAGGAGCGAATGGAATATGTGTACCAACGATTAACAAGTATGGGGATTGAAACGGTGAAGCCGACTGGGGCCTTTTACTTCTTTCCGTCTATAGAAAAGTTTGGCATGTCCTCATTTGATTTTGCCTTATCTTTAGTCAAAGAAGCGGGTGTTGCCCTAGTTCCAGGGGATGCTTTCTCTCACCTGGGAGAAGGATATGTAAGGTTATCTTATGCTTATTCCATGGAGACTTTACAAGAAGCATTAAATCGAATGGAGAACTATGTTAAGAGTCTTTAATCATAATAAAAATCGCCCTGTCTACCTAAGACAAGGGCGATTTTCATATTCTAGGCAATTCAATTTTAAACGTAGTTCCTACATTCTCTTGACTATCTATCGTCACAGATCCTTGATGATTTTCGATAATTCTATAACTAACCATTAAACCTAGTCCTGTTCCATTTTCCTTTGTCGTTACAAAGGGATTTCCCAGTTTTTTCAGAAGATCATCTGGAATACCGCACCCTTCATCTTTGAAAGTAAGGCAAATCCGATTTGGATTCAATTCCTCCAATTCAATTGAAATGACTCCTCCTGAAGGCATTGCCTCTATTGAATTCTTGATAAAATTTATAAAGACCTGTTTCAATTGATTTTCATCACAAGTTATTTGTTCATTTTTAATTGAACTGCAAAATTCAATTCGAATATTATGTAAAATAGCCTGAGTTTCAAGTAAGCAAACGACATCTGAAACGAGCTTGATAATGTTCGTTTCTTCAAATGAGCTTTCATGTGGTTTAGCAAGCATGAGCAGTTCACTTAATATCATTTCAATTCGATTTAATTCAGAAGAAATAATTTCGTAATACTGTTCCTTTTCAACGACTCCAGACTTCATTAATTGGACAAACCCTTTTATGGCTGTCAATGGATTCCGGATCTCGTGTGCAATTCCAGCTGCTAGCTGTCCTGCAATTGATAGTTTCTCTGATTCAAGCATAAGCTTTTCCGCTTCTTTACGATAACTTATATCACGGATGATAATTTGTACTGCCTTTTTTTGTTGAAATGTAATCGGGATGGCGACAATTTCAGAATATACTTGTTTCCCATCTAACGTATGCCAAACCCCTTCTGATATATCATCTTCACTGTCTTCTTGTAACACATAGTTTAACTTTTTCCCCAGCACTTCATGATAATCAGCATGTAGAAAGTCAAGTACAGGACTACCCACAATATCTAAATAGCTTTTGGCACCAAACAATTCTACACCAGAGTCATTTATAAAGACGATTGTTTCATCCAATATCACCGCAATGGTGTCAATGGAGTTCTGAACGAGTCTTCGGTACCTTTCCCGGCTTGTCTGAATTACCTCTTGAAATTGTTTTCTCGAAGATATATCGTTAATCACTACATACTCATAGATTTCATCCTGTATAATCGTACGACTTGATTTGACCTCTACATGAAGCTCTTCACCATTAATACGTTTCCACTTTTGTTCAATTACACCTACAGGTTTTCCTTCTCTTATTAATTGAATTCGATTTGAAACGATGGCTCGGTAGTCATCCTGTACAAAATCTAAAACCGACTTCCCTACCCATTCTTGTCGATTTGTAATGCCTAAAAGTGTTGCATTCTCTTTATTCATATAGACATTTCGTCCACAGCTATTAATCATCACTCCAAATGGAGCTTCTTCAAGTAACCAAAATAAAGAATGTTCATCCTTTATTAAAGACTCATTCGGATAAGTTGGCAGGGTGGGAACTGTAACTTGATCCTCGATGAAATGATTTACAGCCGGGAATGGTTTTATATGTAATATGACTTCTACTATTTCATTTAAACCGTTACTTATTTTCTGAATATGTAATCTTACCCATGTAACATGTCCATCTTTTTGGATGAATCGGCAATTACATTGTTTCTCCTCAGGAACATGAAAATAACTTTCTACTAAATATAGATCGTCTTGATAAATATAATCTTGTAATCTCGTTCCTATAATTACTCCTTGGTCATAATGTAGGAGGTCCTGACAGGTTGAGGAACTGTATAAAATATCACCATTTACTTTACAAGACATAAATATCGGAGTTGCAGATAGTGTTGAAGTAGCTACAGTTTCATACATCATACAAGTATTGGTGTTCCCCTCCTTTTATGTACCCGAGATTATGGCTAGTTCAGCAAGGGCTCTTTTCGGGAAATGCTAGTCTCAATAGAGTCATCCTTTATAGGCTTCATGAAGGTGAAATATTCATTTTCCTTTAAATAAAGGATGCCCGAAATCTTACATTTATCGTAATTTCTCGCCTTACTCAGAAATCTACACTCTATGCGTTATGTCTTAACATAGTATTTCATGAACATAATTATACAGTATTTTTGTGAATCAGTTAACAAAAAAAGTAAATTGATAGAATTTCAAACATTAGATAGACTTGACTGACCACAAGCTTGGAAGCAGGTGAGGAAAGGTGTTGTTAATTTTGTTCAAGAACTCAATTCTGTTTTGTCTTAGTTTCTTCGTTTAATATTCAATATTGTTCTTTAACATAACATCATAACTTAAAAAGATGCAGGATGAACTCCTGCACCATTATGGAACTAAAATTAACTTACCATGTGTTTTTCTTGATTGAAGTAGTTTGTGAACTTCTGCTGCTTCATCAAGTGAATAGACCCCTCCGATTATAAGTTTCAATTTATTATTTTGTAAAAGTTGAAGTAGTTCTAGCAAACTACTTTGCAATAAAGCTGGTCTTTTCATGATTTGAGGTAAGAAGAACCCTATAACTGATTGATTTCGTGCCATTAATAGATTCGGATTAAGTGTACTTTGTTCCCCACTAGCAGCACCATAAACAACCAAACGCCCAAAAGCTGCTAAAGTACGTAACGTGTCATTAAACATTTTCCCCCCCACCATTTCAAGGGCTACGTCTACACCTTTCCCATTGGTCGCTTCACGAACCTGGTCTACCCAATTTTCTTCTGTATAATTAATGATTACATCAGCACCCAGCTCTCTTGCTAATTCAAGCTTCTCACTTGAACTTGCAGTTGCAATTACTTTACCCGCTCCGAACAGTTTGGCCAGCTGAACAGCAATGGTACCCACACCGCCTGCTGCTGCATGAACTAACACAGTTTCTCCTTCTGCAAGCTGTCCCATCGTCTTTAGAATATGATACGCACTTAACCCTTGTAGAGGCAACGATACAGCTAAATTAAAATCCATTTCATCTGCAATCGTGTATTCTGCATATCCTGTTGCTTTCTTAGAACCAAGTAACGTTACGACTCTTGTTCCAACTTTTACACTTGTAACCTTATCCCCAACTTCTGTCACAACACCTGCAACTTCCGCACCAGGTATAAAAGGAAGTGGTGTCGGAACAACATATTGTCCTTCTCTTCTTGCTGTGTCAGCATAATTCACACCAATCGCCTTAGTCTCTATGACAACTTCATGATCCTTCGGAACTGGTCTCTCAAGTTGAATTAGTTTTAGAACCTCTGGTCCTCCATATTGTGTAAATTGAATAGCTCTCATTCAAAATACCTCCTCACGCTTTTTTCAATTCTGTATTCTGTAGAATAGGTACGACAGAATAGACTCCCTTTTGAGATACAAAGTCAATTACTTCTCTATATCCTTTTACATCAAGCATTTCCACAACCTTTGAGTACATTAAAGTATTGATAGCATTATCTTCATATGCTTTATAAAATAGATGTGCTGCTCTAGCTGCATCTGTCAGCTGAATGGATTCTTGCTGCTTCACTAAGCTCTCAATAAAATACCCTGCACCATAAAAATCCTCTAAACAAAATTGCCCTGAAGAACCAGAACAAACAAGCACAATTGTTTCATCTGTTCGATCAAGAAGGACTTTTTCAGCAACCTTTTCACCGTTTAGTAATGAACAAGCATACACCTTATTTGCCTTCATTGATTTATGAATGGCTACTGTTCCATTTGTAGTTGAAAGAATGACGGTTTTATTCTCCACTTTGTTACGTAATCCAACAGGGTTCGGGTCAAGAAAGCCGTTGATGGTTCTTCCCTCAAACTCTCCTACTAGTACACAATCACTTCTATTCTCTGCTTCCTTTTTGGCTGTCTCTTCATCCATTACAGGAATCACAGCTTTTGCTCCAAAATGCAGGGCAGCAGTTATGGTAGTTGTCGCTAATAGTAGATCAAATACGACACATATTTTACCACTACTGAGTAACTCTTCTTTAATGTCTTCTTTCTTCATTAATAAATGAATCTTTACTTCTTCCTTCACGTTATATTCCTTTTCTACTATCCAAGGCATGAGTCATTAGCGCTGCTACGAATGTAGGGAAATTTGCAAATCGCGGATCTTTCGTTTGACCTTGCTTATAACGGTAATAAATTTGTTGACATATCGTTGCTAACTTAAAATAGGCAAACGTTATATAATAATCGATATTTGTTAAGTCTCTACCTGTTTTTCTAGCATATTTCTCCACAAAGTCTCTCCTTGTGTAAAAACCCTTTGCCACCGTAATCGCTTGTTTACCCAGCCCTTTCTTCAGCATTTCTGGATCATCTTCCTCAATCCAGTAGCTTAATGCTGCACCAACATCTGCTAGCGGATCACCGATCGTTGTCATTTCCCAGTCAAACAAACCAATCATTTTCGTCGGATCTTCATATGAAAACATCGCATTATTAAATTTATAATCATAGTGAATAATGGTTGGGTTTGGTGACGTAGGAATATTGGTCGCGAGCCATGTGGTTAACTCTTCCACACCTTCAATATCTTCAGTTTTAGCTCGAACATACCGGGCAATCCATCCGTGCACTTGTCTTTCTAGGAACCCTTCTGGATGAGAAAGCTCCTGTAGCTTTGTCCCCCTATAATCAACTTCATGAAGTTTTGTGAGTGTGATTACCATTTCTTCTGAGATTCTACTATAAAATTGCCCATTCAATTCAATCCCTTTAGGGAAAGATGTATCGTACACAAACCCTCTCTTTCTCTCCATGATATAAAAAGGACTGCCTATAATATTTTCATCACTTGAAAAGGAAAATGGTTTAGGTGCATGTGAAAATAACGAGTGTAAATCACTCAATATGTCATGTTCGCGTTCCATATCATGCGCCTTCGGGGCTACAGGTCCATGTGGAGGACGTCTAAGGACAGCTTCCCAATTTCCCACCTTTATTTCATAAGTTAAATTGGAATGTCCTGCTCCAAATTGTCGAACTTCTAGTTGTTCGGCAGGCAATTGAAAATTATTATGTAAATACTCTAGCAGTCTTTCTTCATGAATCTGTTCGCCCTGTCTGACAGGTATTGTATCTTGAAACTGATTTAGTTGCTTCATTACTTCACACCTACTTTCACTTATTTTCATTAAATCTTTTTAAAAGGTTCGTCTTGTAACAATTGTTGCTATTTCTCTTCTTTAGAATTAGGCTCTGTTAAACCTTTTTGTTACTTTTCGTTCCAGGACATTTGCCGGATACCGCGGGCGGGTTCGGGTGCCTCCTCGGCTCTTCTCGCCTGCATGAGTCTCCCGAGCCCGAGCTTCTCCCGCAGGAGTCTCGCATCCTTCCACTTCAATCAGCCCTGCTAAATATCAACACTGTACTTTAACACAGCCTAGAGTTAAATAAATGTTACGATTGATGTTCTCGATGAAATTATGACGTTCAAGAAAAACATCACCCTTTAAAAAAAATAATGTAGGAAAAGGATACACATAACCTTTTCCTACTTCTCGATTAGCTAGAATAGAAGCTTTGAGCAATTATAGCTTTCTTGGTGAGTTTCACAACTCACATTCCACACAATCTTACGTGCGTTCCCATTTAGTTAGAACTTATTACATTTTCCTCTTTTATCACTCTACGTAATATTTTTCCGACACTTGTCTTCGGAAGTTCCTTACGAAATTCTATTATTCTAGGAACTTTATAGGCCGACATATTGTCTTTACAATATTGAATCATTTCTTCTGATGTTGCCTCTCTTCCAGCTTTCAGAACAATTACAGCTTTCACTGTCTCACCACGATATTCATCAGGCACACCGACTACAACTGCTTCTTGTACTGATGGGTGTTCATATAAGATTTCCTCAATATCACGCGGATAAATGTTAAATCCTCCCGCAATAATCATGTCCTTTTTCCGATCCACGATTGAAACGTATCCCTCATCGTCCATACGAACAATATCTCCCGTATACAGCCATCCATCACGCAGGGTATTCGCAGTCTCTTCAGGCATATTCCAATATCCTTTCATAATTTGAGGGCCACGAATGATCAGTTCTCCTAATTCCCCAGATTTTACTTCTTCTAGGCCGGCAGCTAAATCTACTACTTTATATTCAGTTGAAGGATATCCAATACCAACAGTACCCGGTTTGCGTTCTGCAAAGGTTGGATTACAATGAGTTACCGGAGATGCTTCGGATAATCCGTATCCTTCTAATATCTTTGCACCTGTTTTCCGTTCAAATTCCTTTAATAATTCCACAGGCATCGGAGCACTTCCACTATTGCAAATACGAATCGTATTGATACCGTATTTCTCTGCTTCCGGGTGATTCGTTAAGGCAACATACATTGTTGGAACACCAGGGAAGATAGTAGGTTGTTTCTCTTTAATCGTTTGTAAAACTTCATCAATATCAAATTTCGGTAACAGTATATTCGTTGATCCTGTCAGAATGTTATAGTTCATACAAACTGTCATACCGAATACATGAAACAAAGGTATGACCGTTAAACAGCGTTCTTCTCCATGACGAATATCATCTTTGAAGAATTCAGCAGATTGATACATATTAGCTAGTAGATTGTAGTGTGTTAACATTGCACCTTTGGATCTTCCTGTTGTACCACCTGTATACTGCAAGACTGCTATATCTTCTTTTGGATTTATCACAACAGGTGTGACTTTTCCCTTACTTGTCTGCATAAATTCTTCGAAGGTTTTGTCAGGAGTAACACTATTTCCAGTTGGTTGAAGACTTACGACAATAACGTTTTTCACATTTGTTTCGTCCTGAATAGCTTTTAATCTAGGAAGTAATGCATCATAAATGACAATAGACTCGGCACCTGAATCTTGCAAAATGTATTGAAGCTCTCTTTCAACAAGCATCGGATTGATTTGAGTAACAATACTTCCAGCTAAAAGGGAACCATAATAAGAAATAACAAATTGAGGGCAGTTTGGTAGCATAATTGCTACTCGATCCCCTTTCTGAACGCTTGCCTGTTGGAGGGCAGAAGCAAATACATTTGTTAATACCGATAGTTCTGTATATGAGATGTTTTTGTGATAAAAGCTAATGGCAGTGTTGGTTGGATATTTTGCAGTAGTTTGTTGTAGTACTTCTGGAAGGGAAATGACAGGTATATCTAGTTCTGTTGAAATATGCTCAGGATAACAGTTTAACCATGCTTTTTTACTCATTTTTACATTCCTCCACTATTCATAGTTTTATAGAAGGATGCTAGAATTCTAAGGTGACATGTCTATTTGTACCATTCACAACAATTTACATGGCGTGTGTGCCACCATCAACTATAATGACATTTCCTGTTATAAAATCTGCTGCGTGAGAGGCTAAAAATACAGCTGCACCTTTTAGATCATTGTCTGTGCCAAATCTTCCAAGTGGTGTCGCTCCTAAGATCTGTTCCTTACCATGTTCAATTAGGACCTTTGACATCTTGGTTGGGAAAAATCCTGGTGCAATGGCATTTACATTAATGTTATACTTCCCCCATTTAACAGCTAGGTCTTTCGTAAAGGTAATGACTGCACCCTTACTAGTGTTATAGCCAATTGTATCCATAAAACGAGGGTCAGTTCCACCGAGTCCAGCAACAGAGGAAATATTAATGATTTTTCCTGACTTTTGCTCAATCATGACTTTCCCAACCTCTTGTGACATTAAAAATGTTCCCGTTACATTGACTTTCAACACCTTTTCCCATGCCTCTATTGGCATTTCGGCAGCTGGGGCACCCCAAGTAGCACCACTATTATTAACTAATATATCAATTGAGCCAAACTCATCAATTGTTTTTCGAACCACATCCTTTACATCTTCAGGGTTCGTAATATCACATTTTAACGCGAGTGTACGAGCCCCTATCTCCTTTAATTTCTCACTAACTTCCTCACACGCTTCTACATTCCTCGAACAAATTACTACGTTCGCACCTGCTTCAGCAAAACCTGTTGCGATCTGTTCACCTAAACCTCTTCCTCCACCAGTAACAATTGCTGTCTTACCTGAAAGATTAAATAATTTCATAACATTCATTCGTTCCTATACCCTCCTTTTACCAATTATTAGTCTCTATATTTACGAAGTTCAAGCTTTGCAAGTTGTGCTTTATGAACTTCATCAGGACCATCAGCTAACCGTAATGTTCTCGCATTTGCCCAATTGGCTGCTAACGTAAAATCGTCACTGACTCCTGCTGCTCCTAACGCTTGAATGGCACGATCTATTACGCTTAGTGCCATTGTTGGAGCAACTACTTTAATCATCGCAATTTCAGTTTTTGCTTCCTTGTTCCCCGCCGTGTCCATCATATAGGCAGCCTTTAGCGTTAACAATCTTGCCTGTTCAATCTCAATTCTTGAGCGGGCAATCCAATCTTGAACAACACCTTGCTCTGAGAGTCTTTTACCAAATGCCTCCCGCTTTTGAACACGCTTACATAATTGTTCTAAAGCTCGTTCAGCTGTTCCGATTAATCTCATACAATGGTGAATTCGTCCTGGACCTAATCTTCCTTGTGCTATAGCAAATCCCTTTCCTTCACCCCATATCATATTTTCCTTTGGAACTCTGACCTCTTGAAATGTAATTTCTGCATGTCCGTGCGGGGCATGGTCATAACCAAATACAGGTAAGAGGCGTTCTATCTTAACTCCGGGTGTATCTAGTGGTACGAGAATCATTGATTGTTGTTCATGTTTAGGGGCATGAGGATTACTCTTTCCCATAACAATGGCAATTTTACAACGGGGATCACCAGCACCTGAAGACCACCATTTACGTCCATTAATGACATATTCATCACCCTCAGGAATTATACTTGCTTCAATATTCGTTGCATCAGACGAAGCGACATCCGGCTCTGTCATTGAAAAGCATGACCTTATCTCTCCGTTTAATAATGGCAATAACCACTTATGCCTTTGTTCTTCTGTTCCATACCGAGCCAAAACTTCCATATTTCCCGTATCTGGTGCATTGCAGTTGAATATTTCAGGACCAATTAAAGATCTCCCCATTATTTCGCACAAAGGGGCGTATTCCAGGTTTGAAAGACCTGCTCCATTTTCATGCTCTGGTAAAAATAGGTTCCACAGTCCTTCTTTTTTTGCCTTTTCTTTCAACTCTTCCATAATTGGAGGGATTTGATTCCACCTGCTTGATTGGTTGTTTAGCTGTTCTTCATATAAACGTTCATTTGGGTATACATGTTCCTCCATAAAACTCGTTAGTTTTTCTTGTAGCATTATCACTTTCTCTGAATAAGAAAAATCCAATTCTATTCCTCCTAAACAAAACTAATCCATTTGTTGGTATGTACCTATTTTTATCATACAACTTTAGTCAGAAAATTCCAATTATTATTTTGTATTACTCTTCCTTCCTTAGCTTACTAGTCCATTTTTAAAACTATGATAGGAGACTTGTAAAAAAGTAGAAAGACGCTAGGACGAAACTAATACACAATACTATAAGACGAACAATTTCAGAATAAATTGGCTTTTATTACAGCTGTTAATTTCTGTGCAAGACTTCTCTTTTCGCGGGGTGTTGGTAAGCCTCCTCTGTCGTTCCTCCCTGCGGAGTCTCACCTAACTCGCTTTTCCCGAGGAGTATTCGTCTTGCACTCCTATTAACAGCTAGAACTAACTTAAACGAACACTCTTGCTAAAAAATAAAAAATCCGAACCCATTCAAATCCTACTAACGAATTTGAAATGATTGTTCGAATTTTTCTTCGTATAAAATACTTTTGTCCAAGCCTCTTTCATCCATCTATTAATGTATCAATTCTTGGCCATCCAAACGCAAATTCTTCATGTTTCTCATTCCCAATATCAATTACAGCAGAGTCCACCTTAACAGCTTTTAAGCCTTGGTAAAATTGCTGTGATGGATTTTGTGATAATACCCACACTAATATTGAATTGAAATTTCCTACTTCCTTCATTTCACGTGAGAAGGCTTGTATTAGTTTTTTCCCGATTCCACTCTTCTGATGCTCCTTTAGAATATAGATTGCATAAATTTCCCCATCATAGTTGTACTCAGATGTTCGTTCCTTTCCACCACTAATGAATCCTACTACTTTGTTATGAACCTCCGCAACCCATACAAAGTTCGAACTGGATAAGGCTGAATGCCAAAGCTTTTCACGATCCTCATATTTTAGAGTAGCTAAGTAGTCTTCCGAGACAATACCTTTATATGTTGTTTTCCAGCTATCAACATGAACAATCGCCATTTGCTCAACGTCTTTTAATTGTGCTTTACGTATAATCATCGTATTTCCCCTTCCTTCCAATGATTATTTTAAATTTAATTCTTCAATTTTAGACAGTAGGATATGAACAGCATCTATTGCTTCTTTGGTTACTTTAAATACATTACCATTTTGATACGAGTCAATGGCTTCTCCTATTACATGTGAAAATGGAGATTGTAATTTTTCACATGCCCACATCCCACCTTCTTCCTTTGATACAAGTGCACCCTCCTGTAGAAACATCCACACTCTTGTTAAGTTTAATAAAATGTAAACTGGTTCATTTTCTAACTGATTTTCCGCATCTTCTATATCTCGTAATATAGAGTCTACAAAGTATTCAACCGGTACTACGCTAAATACAGCATCAATAGGAGATCCATATAAACACATGCCTCTTTCCTGTATAACAGTTATATGTGCGGCTAAGTCATAGTCAACTTGGTCTTCACATAATTTCTGATCCACTTGAAAAGCTTCAATATAACCTGAACTGGCATGTAATTCAAAAGGTGTCGGATATACAAAAGGATTTAGAGAATCGATTGTAACAATACTCATCTCCAATCCTTTTTTTGGTGCTTTTTCTGATAACGTAACAAGAGAATCCATTATTGCTAGTTTTTCTTGTTTCGTAAGCTTTACATTTACAACTACTAAATAATCAATATCGCTGTATTCGGTTGCACACCCAAACGCTATTGAACCATGCACGTAAATTCCTACTAATTTATCATTCAATATACTAGTATGAGTCACGACAATTTCTTTAAGTAGTTTGTTAAACATTATGTTCATGGTGCAACCACTTCCACTTTAATTCTATCAGGATCCTCAAAAAAGAGGGCATAGTATTCTGGCCCTCCTGCAAAAGGATAGCGGTCTTCATACAATATTGTATATCCTTTTTCTTTTACAGCCTTGGCAAGCTCATCAACTTCTTCTCTTGAATCAACATGAAATGCTAGATGATTCAATCCAACAGCTTTACGGTGATAGATATTTTGTTTATAGTGCTCCTCTACCTGTACAAACACGAGGTATGTATCTCCCAGCTTGTAACTTTTCCCTTCTTCCCACTGCTGGTATTCTTCATAACCTAACTCTTGTAAAAACCAATCCCAAAATTGTAAACTTTGTTGAAGATTTGATACGTACAATTCAAGGTGATGTAATAACCCTTTCTTTTTCATCACTATATCTCCTCTTCAACTTTCTCTAATAATGTATGAATATTCCCTGACATCAGTGTAACTCCTTCTATATGATAAAATGTACATGAGGTTAGAGGATCATCCATGCTACTCTCACTATATATGTAAACAGGTATATTCAACCCTATCGCTATTCCGATTTCTATATGAGTGCCTTTTCCACCAGGTAACAAAGCGATTAATACATCTGCTTCTTGAACTCCTTGCCTTTCTGCTTCTCCAATCATCGTTAACTTTTCAAAGGTATCTGCCACATTATTTTTTGTCCAATCATACGTATGTTGATGCCCCTTCTCACGTAAGTACATGGATACCCGCTGAACCATTTCTTTATTTTGAAGCCCTGAAGCTATATAAAATTTCATACTTATCCCCCATTTATAAAGTGATCATTCCTTCTCTTATAAAAATATAAACCACGTGGTTACGTGGTTATATGTGATACGTAATAACATTATTTTTTCCTTTGTCCTTTGCCCAGTACATCGCTTTATCCGCCTTTTCGAATAACGTCTTTACATCTTCGCCATCTCTTGGGAAGACACTTATTCCGATAGATGGAGTAATGGTAATAACCTTACCTTCTATAATGAAGGGCCCACTCATTTCCTCTAACAAATTAGTTGCAATGATATGTGGATATTCATCATCTGACTCAGGGATTATAATGGTAAATTCATCTCCTCCCCACCTTGCTAAAAAGCATGTATTTGGAAGGAAGTTGGTCATTCGCTCAGTGACCTTAATTAATAAATCGTCTCCCATTTCATGACCATATTCGTCATTAATCATTTTAAAATTATCCAAATCAACGAACAAAATACTAAAAGATGTTTGATTCCTTTTTGATTCACGTATCTGCTTCTCTAGTTTATCCTTTAGCTTTCTTCTATTAGGAATGCCTGTTAACGGGTCATGATAGGCCATAAATTTAATGGTTGCTTCTGCTTCTTTTCGTACTGTAATATCCCTTGATACAAGAACAATCTTACTCATAGAGTCATTCTCGTCTTTAACTAACACACCTTTTGACTCGACAATAATTTCATTACGATTCTTCTTAAAGAGCCTACATTCTCTAAGTATTGTAGTCTCACTCTTACTAATTTCATCCAAAAAGTGATGAATCCACTCTTGATCATGTGGATGCAGGAAGTCTCTAACCTTTCTTCCACTCAATTCATTGGGATGATATCCAAGTATTTGTTCATGTGAGGCTGATGCAAAAAGGATCGTGCCTTGCAAGTCGATGACGGTTATTAAATCAGAAATATTATTTTCTACTAAATGGTACACTTCTTTATATAACGTCTCTTGTTTTCTTTCAAATGCCAATTTAACTAAGTTGAAAAAATACTGAATAATGCTATCTTCATAGGATGTAAGTTTGTGGTCTTCTTGGAGGAATAAAATGAACGTACCTTGTTGGCTATTATCGATTGATACTACTGATTTATACAAACAAGCATTATAGCCTTGTATTCTATCAGATTGAGGAAAAGTTACCTCTTCTACATTTACAGGTAACCAATTGCCTGTACTATTTTCATTGGCAGAATTTATTAACTTATCGATATATGCTGCAGGAATTTCTTGAGTTGAACTGATTATGTGATTGCTCATATTTACATGAACAGCAAACTGAAAACCCGGTAACAGCTCTTCTAATGACTGCACAATTTTTGTGATTACTGCCCGGAACGGTGCATTTTGTACAAGCATTCTTAATACAGTGTTTTGGGAATTTAACAGTGCTTGATTCGTTAAACTAACTGAATAATTCACTTACATCACCTCATAATTACAACAAAAAAACACCCCGTTTGACAAGATGTTTTTACTTGCAACGGTAACTGGCTGACATTACAACAATCATTGTGGTAGTCCCTATAGTTTTGCGTCACTATGTTTCCATAGCTTTGCCTTTTTCATTGTATGATATTTTCACTACGAATCTACTAGTTCTCTTTTATCTAAATAGTGACAAAAGTACTACTATTTGTAAATTATTATAGGTGTTTTCCTAGTATTATGCAATAGTAAAGTGTATGTAGAAAGCATGCGAGAATCAGTAGGATCCGCATGCTTTTCTCATCAACCTTTATATTCGCCGTTATTCTTCGCAGCCTTTTCTTTTTTGGCCTTTTTATTATGCTTTGCATTTGCATTTGTACTTCCAAACTCATGTGAAAATTCAGAGTCAATTACACTAGAATCAAAGCCCTTTTTATTTTTTTGCTCCGGATCATTCTTTTTCGTTTTCTTTGCCATAGCCTTTCACCCCTTTACACATTTTCATTAGTTTTCCTTCTTTCAAATGAAAATATGCTACCCCTGCGCTATTGGCTAGTTTGCTTCAGAAAATACGAGTTGATAATTCTCATAAGTTTGTAAATAATAATCTGCACCTTCTGTTTTATTTTGAAACAGGCATGTTTTTATCCCGATTTCCTTCGCAGGTAATATATCGATTTCTCTGTCCCCAATTGCTAAGTTCAGCTTATGTTTTTCATGTAAGTATAGGTAAGATGCCGGGTCCGGTTTGCGAGGGAAATGATCATCTGCTGTAACCATATCAGTAAAATAGTGATATAACCCGTGGTGAGTAAGAATATCAATTACCTGTTTTTTGGACTTATGAGTCATAATAACATTACAATCCGCATGCTTTAAAAGGTTTTCTACATGAGGAAATGGATAGACCGAGTCAACAGAAATCTGATTACATTTAAAACGAAGTTGCTTCCTTTGTTCCTGTGTTAACTGAAAATAGTTCTCTGCTTCTGAAAATGAAACCTTTAGTTGTTCTTCAATCTTCTTGGCAGGGATATGTTCTCCAGCAATACGTTGAAAAATTTTTGTATACACAGGATATGTATCAATAATTGTACCGTCAAAGTCCCATAAAATATTCAAGATTTACACCCTCCACAACTTATATAATGCCTGTGTACCACTGTTTTCCTCACCAAGTTCCACTAACTTATCGTATAACTGCTTTGCTAAAGTTAAACCTGGAACAGCAATATCCATTTTTTCTGCTTCTTCAATGGCAATTTTCATATCTTTTATAAAGTGTTTCACATAAAATCCAGGTTCAAAATTACCTTTTAACATGCGTGGTGCTAAATTTGATAAAGACCAACTGCCTGCAGCTCCTGCTGAAATAGACTGTAGGACCTTCTCCGGATCCAATCCTGACTTTTCAGCATAAGCCATAGCCTCGCAAACACCAACCATCCCACTAGCAATGGCAATTTGATTACACATTTTTGTATGCTGCCCAGCTCCCGCTTTTCCTTGATGCACGATATTCTTACCAAGGATTTCAAGATACGGTTTCATTTCATTAAACGCTGGTTCTTCTCCACCTACCATAATTGTTAATGTGGCGTCTCGAGCCCCAATATCCCCACCAGAAACAGGAGCATCTAAAGCATGTATTCCTCTTTCTCTCGCTTGACTATGAATAGCTGCTGCTAAAGATGGAGACGAAGTTGTCATATCAATGACAAATGTACCTTCTTTTGCATGATTAAGAATACCACCTGGTCCTATATAAATTTCTTCAACGTCGCGTGGATATCCCACCATCGTAAAAATAATTTGAGATTGTCTAGATACTTCTTCTAGTGAACACCAGTTGGCACCGAGCTGAACTAACTCATCAGCTTTTTCCTTCGTGCGAGTATATATGTTCACTTTATAGTCTGCATTCAATAAATGCTTTACCATACTCTTCCCCATTACCCCAGTACCTACAAATCCAATAACCTGAGTCATCTAATTTCCACTCCTAATCATTTTTATTTATATCATACTACTTTCAACGTATAGTAGCACATGATAACCCAAACTATAAATACGAATAATATGAATTTTAACTAACTAAAAAAGACATTAAATAGCACTTTAATCGCTTATGGAAATGTATAAAACATGTGAAATTACATACCAAATCAAAGTAACTTATCATCCTAATTAGCAGTATAAATAGAAAATAAATAAAGCTTGGAATTTTGGGTATCCAAGCTTTATTTATTTGCTTATTAAAGTAAAGCCCCCTATAGCCATCCATGAATCGCAAAAACGGCGATTCACCACAGAGAATGAAAATGGCTCCCGTCTG